>JBCCWS010000011.1 GCA_039193195.1 Pseudomonadota bacterium | reverse complement strand
TTTTCGCCCCTGAACACGTTGCTCCTCCTCCCGTGGGACCTGCCACGCTCGTCCTCGCGCCGCGCTCAGGGACAAAAACTCGCCTGCGAATTCATCAACGAACTTCTAACTCAGGACACTAGCTAGGGGCCGGGCCGCAAGCGGCACTTCTACGCGGGTAGGGCGGGAATCCACCTGGCACCGGATGTGTGTACTTTCGGACACATCGCCCGGTGGCGCCGCCGCCGCCAACCGACGCGCCTGCGAGGCGGTAACCGAGAAGGTAGCTAGCGATGGACGGCTACAGCCTGACGATAGCGATCAGCGTCATCCTGTTCGCCGCCATCGGCGCCTATAGCGGGCGCAGCGTAAAATCCATCGACGACTACTTCGTCGCCGGTCGGCGCGCCCCCACCCTGCTGATCATGGGCACTCTCGTCGCGAGCCTGTTCAGCACCTCGGTCTTCCTCGGCGAGGCTGGCTTTACCTACGACGGATGGGTCGGCCCGTACCTCCTTCTGCCAGGCATCGCCATCACCGGCTACATCTACGGCGCGCTCTTCTTCGGTACCTTTCTGCGCCGCAGCCGCGCGCCCACCGTTGCCGACTACCTCGGTCAGCGCTTTCGCAGTCGCCGCGTGCAGCAGGCAGCGGGCGCCACCATCGTGCTTGGCCTCGGCGGCTACCTATTGGTCGTCACGCAGGGATCGGCCATTCTGCTCGCCGATATCACGCCGCTCAGCTACGGTCAGGCGGTCGTTGTCGCTTGGCTGAGCTACACCGCGTTCACCCTCTACGCCGGCTCCAAGGGAGTGGTGATCACCGATACGCTGATGTTCCTGCTGTTTTGCGGTGCCACGGTCCTGTTCGGCTACTTCGTCTTCGAAGGCTTTGGCGGTGTGAGCCAGGCCCTGGAGACTCTCACGCGAGAGAGCACTAAACCCCACATTACTTCCTGGCACGGCACCATCGGCGAGGGCACAGACTGGCCGACAGCCTGGGACTTTCTCATCTGGTTGGTGATCGTGGACAGTGCGTGGAGCCTGGTGTACGCCGTCGGCCCCTGGCAGGCCAGTCGCCACCTCATGGCTAAGGACGAACACGTGGTACTGCGCGGAGCCATCTACGCGAGCTTTGCCATCATCTTCCTGCAAATACTCATCTACGGCACAGGCGGCATCATCAACCTGGCGAACCCCGCTATCGAGCCTTCCGAAAGGGTGATCGTCTGGGCGTCTCAGCGGCTCGTACCGGAGCTACTCGGCGCCTTGATGCTCGCGGGAATCGCCGCAGCCGGACTGTCATCCGCGTCCACCTTTCTCTCCCTGGTGGGCTTCAGCCTGAGCAACGACATAGGCCCCAAGCGAGGGGCATTGGAGCTTAGGGCGACTCGCTTACTCATGGGTACGTTCGCCGTCGTGGTGCTAGTGCTGGCCCTAAACCTGCCGGCGAACGTGTTCTGGATCATGCTGTTCATCGGTACGGTCTTCGCCTCATCGTGGGGACCGGTGGCACTGATGAGCGTATGGAGCCGATCGATCACGGCGAACGGCGCCTTCTGGGGCATCGTGGCGGGCTTCATTGGCAATGTGGTGCCGGCGGCACTGGTCTACTTCGGCGTGATCTCCCTGCCGAGCTACCTAGATCCGGCTGTACTAGGTGGCAGCGCGAGCTTGCTCGTGATCTTCCTCTTTGCGCGGCGGGAGCAACCGAGCGCCGAAGAACGAGCGTATCGAGAGCAGTTGCACCAAACCCCCAAGACCGATCGGGACGCTGCCAAGGCGCGGGTCACGCTGATCGCACCAATGCTGCTAGTAGCCTACGGCGTGCTGATGCCACTGCTACTGCTGAACTTCTACGTTCGTCCCGTGCAACGGGGGCGTGGCACGATCGGGCCTGGCGATAGCCTCAATTGGGCCGAGGCCGAGCCGTGGATCGCCTTTGGGCCCGCGTTGCTCTTCGTACCTCTCGGGTTCATTGCGGCCCACGTCATCTGGCATCGCTACAGCCCGCGGGTAACGCTCAGGTGATGAAAAGTGGTGGGCCCGGTAGGACTTGAACCTACGACCAAAGGATTCGCTGTACCCCGCCGTTTCCCGCGGGCGCGGACTATCTCTTCACCCTCGCCGCCGTCGCGGACGGTGCGTTAGGGTGCGGGACGCTCGATGCCTGTTATCAAGAGCACTCGGCGTGCGTTGGGCACACCAGCTCTCAGGTAGTCTCTGCACCTTCCGGCGGTGTACCACCGGCTTGGCTCAGGGTTGCCGCCGGTCGAGCATGCCCTGTCCGACATCGCCCCCGCTGCGGGTTCCCTGAATTCATCCCGTCCACTTCGGGAGTTTCCCCCCGAAGGCACCAGCGGCGCTGCGCCCCGCGGGCCAGCGCGCCGATGAGTCCCCTGCTCTAACCAACTGAGCTACAGGCCCAACCGGCGAAGAGTATAGCGCCCCAGTGGCCGGGGCGCTGACCGGGTGTCTACGGCTCAGAGCACGGCCTCGAAGGTCTCCAGGTCCGGGTGGGCGAGGTAGGTGCCCTTGGGCGCTGACTGCTGCGCATGGGCTTTGCGGAAAGCGTCCGACTCCGTCCAGGCCAGAAAGGCCTCCTTGGATTCCCACACCGAGTGCGAGGCGTAGAGCACGTGATCCTCGTGCTGCGGCCCCTTCAGGAGAGAGAAGGCTTTGAATCCAGGCACCTCGGACAGGTAGGAATCTCGCTCGCGCCAGACCCGCTCGAAGCCTTCTTCGAAGCCCGGCGCGATCTTGAAGCGATTCATCGCAATAAACATCATTGCTCAACCCCCAGATGGACTGTGTGTTTTCAGGTAGTGACCAGGAGGCGCTGGTCGGCCTCCAAGCGAGTGACGTGCACCGGCACGTCGTAGACGCGGCTCAGCAGGGCAGGCTCCAGCACCTGCGCCGGCGTCCCCACGCGCTGCAAGCGTCCCTCGGCCAGCAGCGCAATGCGGTCCGCGAAGCGGGCCGCAAGGTTCAAATCGTGCACGACGGCGACCACGCCCAGCGGGTGATGCCGACACAGACGCGCCACGGTGCTCATCACGAGCAGCTCGTGGGCGAGATCTAGGCTGGCCGTAGGCTCGTCGAGGAGCAAGTAACGGGCATGCTCGGTGGCTGCACCACTGATCGTCGGCCAGACCTGCATCAGGGCGCGGGCAAATTGAACGCGCTGCTGCTCCCCACCCGACAAGCTGTTGAACAGGCGCCCGAGCAGAGCCGGCAGGTCGCATTCGTCGACGACCCAGTTCTCCGCCTCCTCGCGCGCCGGATCCCCCAACCAACGGTTAGGCGCCCAACCCATACGAAGCACCTCATCGACGGTGAAGTCGAACAGGATACCCGAGGCCTGGGTCATGACTGCGCGACGATTCGCCTGCCAGTCCAGGGGCCTGCCGGTTAGCGTCTCCCCCTCCAAACGAACGTGGCCCGCACGAGGTGAGAGTTCGCCTGCCAGGAGACGGAGAAACGTGGACTTGCCGGCACCGTTGGGCCCGAGCAGCACCACCAGCTCTCCAGGCGATACGGCAAGGGACACCTCCGAGAGCAACTCTCGATCGCGCACCGCGTAGCTGACGGCCTGCGCCTCGAGCGTGCTCATTGCATCCTCACCCGGGCGATCAACCAAAGGAAGAAGGGTCCGCCGAGTGCGCTGGTGACGAGACCGACGGGCAACTCTGCCGGGACCACGAGGGTGCGCGCAAAGACATCGGCCAGCACCATCATCAGCGCGCCCAACAGGGCTGATGCGGGCAGCACGTAGCGATGCGACGGCCCACCGAGCAGACGCACTAGGTGAGGCACGACCAGACCGATAAAGCTGATGATACCCGAGACCGCCACGCCGGCACCGACCACCGCAGCGCTCGCCAAAATCGCGACCCGCGTGAGATGACGCGTGTCCACCCCTAGATGGCGGGCCCCCTCCTCCCCAAGCTGCAGAAGATCGAAGCGATCGCCCAAGCGTAAGAGCACCACCGCGCCTGCACTGATGACGACTAGCGAGGGGATGATGGTCGGCCAGGTCGCACGGCCGAAGCTCCCCATCATCCAAAATACGAGCGTGCGCAGCTGCGTGTCTGAGCTCAGGTACTCGAAGGCGCCAACGCCCACCATGGCGAGGGCGTTGATGGCGATCCCGACGAGAATCATGGTCACCGTGCTGAAATTGCCGAAGTAGCGCGAGAAGAGGTAAAGGAACGCGGTGACCAGCACGCCCCCGGTCACGGCGGAGGCTGGTATCGCGTAGTGGGCAAACCACGCGGGCCACGCGACGGCCTCGCCGAGCACGATCATCGCTACGGCGCCCAGGGCGGCGCCGCTCGACACGCCGATCAGCTGAGGGTCGGCCAGGGGGTTGCGGAACAGCCCCTGAAGCACGGCCCCAGCCAGTGCCAGCGCCGCACCAACGAAGGCGGCGAGGAGCACACGCGGGCTGCGTATCTCGACGAAAACCGTGCGCTCGAGCAAGGCCTGGGTGTCGCCACTGGCGCCGACCAGGGCATTCCACGAAATGGGCACGGCCCCGGTTTTGAGCGCAAATACGGTGCCTGCGAGCAGACCCAATGCGAGCACGCTCATCACCCGGTACTGACGCCCCCGGCGACGTCGCTCATCACTGGCTGGCGTGGCCCGTGGCGCGCTGGCCACGGTATCGCTAGCGCTCATTGCTCGCGCTCGAGCTCAGGGTTCGCGGCTAGCGTCCGCGCTCACCGCTGTGTCGAGGGAGACGGCAAGCTCTCGCGCGGCCTCGAGGGTGCGGGGGCCGAAGCCCAGCATCGCCATGCCGTCCATGGCGATGACCCGGCGGTTGCGGCCCGCATCAGTCAGGCGCAAGGCGGGGTGATCGAGCAGCGCGTCGAGGCCACCGGCATCGTTTACCCCGCGCGTGGGCACGACGAAGATCGACGGATTGATCGACACCATCATCTCCATGGAAACCGGTCGCCAACCCTCCATATCGCCGAGGGCGTTGCGTGCGCCCGCCATGGCGAGCAAGCCATCGCCGGAGGTGTCTGCCCCCGCGCCCAAGGGCGCGCCGTCACGCAGGCCAAGGAGCACAGCCGCCTTGGGTGGCGTGTCGCGTTCCGGAAGGTCGGCGATCGCGTCGATGAGCGGTTGGATGCTGTGCGCGAGCAGTCGATCGCCCGCCTCCGGCACGCCGAGCACCGTCGCCACACAGCGCACCTTGTCCACGATGCCCTGGGCGGTGTGTTCTTCAGGCACCCGTACCATGCTCACGCCCGTACGCTCGAGCTGGGCGATGACCTCGGGCGGCCCCATGTCGTGCTCACCTAATACTAGTGTTGGCTTGAGAGAGAGAACCCCTTCAGCGGAGAGCGCGCGCACGTAGCCGATCTGAGGTAGCTCTAGAGCCGCAGGCGGGAAGTTCGACGTGCGATCCGCGCCGACGATGCGGGCCTGCTCACCCAGCGCGTAGACGATCTCTGTCAAGGATCCGCCGGCGATCGCTATACGCGAGGCATCTGCCGTAGGGGCATCGCAGTTGGCAGCATGAGCCGCTGTAGCGGCAACGGTGGCGCAGGCCACGAGGAGGCGGCGCCACAGCGTGGGCACCTTCTTGCGCGAGGCGCGGACAGGATCGCCGGTCAGCCGATCGTCGGTGGCTGCCATCATGGAAGGTGCAGCCCGCCCGGTCCGGCCTAAGCCTGCGGAAGTTGGGGAATTCATAGGGGGAGCCTCATCGGAATGAAGTCGCAAATGAGAATGGATCCGAATCATAGGGTGGGCACCGCCGTGCGACAAGCGGCGCGAGGGTCGTCCCCGCCTCAAGGGTCTACGCAGAGCCCACCAGGCGCCCACGCAGGCGCTCGAATCTCTCGAGCTGGTTGGTCTTCAGGGTGCGGTCCTCGTCACGGGCCACGAAGACCTTGAAGATGCAGTCTCCCGTGCCCTCGAAGAACAAGATGGCGCAGGACCTGCGGCCCATGAACGGTCGGTCGATGAATGCGATCGCCTCACAGGCATCTTCCCGCAAATGCCCGCCAAGGGGCGCGCCGCCCTGGAAGTTGAGGTATCCCCGTGCCGCCGTCACCGCTGGAATGGACGTCTTCACTTCGACGATGAAGGCAGGCAAGTGCACGAGGAACATGACCTCCCCCCACTGACTCAACTCCTCCAGGATCTCAGGCAGCTTCGCACCATCCACTAGGGTGCAGTGCTGCGCGGGGAGATGCTGAGCTGCCTCGAGGGGAGTCACCGCAAACTCCTCCGCCACGCGCTCCAGCAACGCGCCCGGTTCCTCTCGAAATCGGGCTTCGATGGCTTCGCGCGTCGACATCGGTATCTCCAGAACGATGGGATCAGGACTCCACAAGGCTAACGTCCGCCAGCTGCTCATCGAGCGTCTCGTGGGAGCGCACCGAGACATTGCTGGGCGCGCGCGTCTGTGCGTTGACCGGTGACGCAACGCCCTGCAGGGGCTGACGCGCAGGCGGCTGAGCGGCGTAACCATGACTGTAGAGCAAGGCGCCGGCGTTGACGAACCGGTTCATCAAATCATCCGGTACTGCATCCCGCCCGAGCAGCCAACGCAGATGGGCCTGGAGCGCTTCGATTTGATCGTGCTGGGCCGCTGCCAGCGCGTTGAGGATGCAAACCTCGTCACAAGTGATCTCCAGGCTAGCTGGTACGGCCATCCAGATCTGGCGCTTGCCCTCCTCGACAAGACCGGACACCAGATCGCGCAGATCCTCCCGAGCGCGCTGGCCTTGATCACCAAAAGCCGCCTCAAAGCTCGGGTCTACGCACCGGCAACGCGCATGTGCTACCACAGAGACGCGAAAACCCCAGAGGCACATGGCCGCGCCGTAGGACAGCTCGTCAACCTGAAGTTCGTCTAAAAAGCGGCTCTTTTTCAATGCCTTAATTCTCCAGAGGGTGGTAAGCGCTCACCGTGCACGCGCTAGCGCTGCGTCCGTGAATGAGAATGATTTGCAATCATATTACTCGCAAGGTGAAATGCAAGTCGGCCCGTCGCAGAAAACCGCCGTAGCACTTGAGTGAGCCCCAGATGTCCGCAACCGCCCGCTGGGAAGGGAAGTCCCTGTTCGTAGAAGACTTGCGTATGACCGACCTACGCTTCGGCGCGAGCTTTCTGATCTGGGGGTTTCGCCACTGCGCCGCCGGCGCGGCGCACTGCTCCGTCGCTCGGCGCAGCTACGCCATGGCCTTCGAAGGGGACGAACAAGCGCTCGCTCACCTAGAGTTGTTGACCACGGCGATACGCGATAGCGGCCAACGTCGCATCTGGTTCGCACCGCCCGCCTGCGAGCAGCTGACCCTTGATGAAGCCTGCCTTCTCGAAGCACTGGAAGCTGCGCAGACCGAGCAGTTCGAACAGCTAAACGCCAGGCTAGGGGAGCTTCTGGCGAGTGCGCCCAGCGAACTCGTGAGGCGCTGCGCGCACACGTTGGCGCACACCTTTCGAGCGCGAGGATTCCTTATCGTCGCGCCCGGCGAACATCCCTCCTCGCAGGAGCGTGGGCTCGCGAACGGTCCGCAGAGTCATATGATTCACTGATTCAGCTCAGGCCTCGCGGCGCTTCGTGCCCAAGCGGCGCACAGATGCGAATAAGAATGATTGACATTTGAAGGGGCCCGGGTACGCTTGAGGTTGTCCTCAGCGACTCAAGAAGGATTCCTCCCTCCAATGACCAGAGCGGCTCAAGCGTCCGTCTCCCCCAAAAAGACTGCCCCGTTCCCCAGCCAGGAGGTGCTCAGCGTGCACCACTGGAACGACCGGTTGTTCAGCTTCCGAGTCACCCGGGACCCAGGATTCCGATTCCGTAACGGCCAGTTCGTCATGGTCGGGCTTCCAGGCCTCCCGCCCAGCGCCAAGCCCATCATGCGCGCCTACAGTATCGCCAGCCCCAACTATGAGGAGCACCTGGAGTTTTTCTCGATCAAGATTGACGAGGGGGCGCTGACCTCCCGACTCCAGCACCTGCGCGAGGGCGACCAGGTGCTATTGAGTACGAAGCCCGTCGGCACCCTGGTGCTGGATGACCTAAAGGCCGGCTCGCGCTTGTTTCTCTTCGCAACCGGCACCGGACTCGCCCCTTTTCTGAGCACGGTGCGCGACCTAGAGACGTACGAGCGGTTTGAGGAGGTCGTTCTCGTGCACTGCGTGCGACGATGCAGTGACCTGGCTTACCGCGAGCTGCTGTCCCAGACCCTCCGCCAAGACCCTTACTTTGGTGAGCTGGCGAGCACCCAACTGCGCTACCTGCCGGTGGTCACGCGGGAGCCCTTTGACCTTCAGCAGCGTATCCCAGAGCTGATTACGAGCGGCTGCCTCACCGAACAGCTAAGCATCGACGCGCTGGATCCGGCACGAGATCGCGCCATGCTCTGCGGCAGCATGCAAATGCTGCGCGATACGCAAGCTGCCCTGGACAGGCTCAGCTTCCAGATCTCCCCCAATCAGGGCGTCCCTGGAGACTACGTCATCGAACGAGCATTCGTCGGATGATGCCTCAAGGCACTCGAACACTCACGGCGGAGGTCACGCGCGAAGGGACACCCGATGCGCGCTGGAAGCAATTGACACGATGCGCCAATGCGGCGCTGGCCGAAGGCGATCACGCCGCCGCCCGCGCCCACTACCGGGAGGCGGTACGAGAGGCTGAGGCGCTGTTCGACGCCGCGGTAGCCGGTTCAGGCTGGACCGACGCGGCGCCAATTCTCAGCTTGGCGCACGCCAACCTCGCCAAGTTACTGGCCAGCCGCGGCGAACAAATCGCAGGTCGAAACTGCTGCCAGTCAGGACTGGAGCGCTTGCTGGCTGTCGTCTCCGACGGCTCGGGCACGTGCGAAATCGAGTTCCGCAACGCCTGCTTCCGCCAGCTATCGCCGGCCCTCAGGGACTTCATCGGCTACCAGCAACCGATAGTTGGCAAGGGCCGTGAGCGCGGGGGAAGGATCGTGCGACGGGTGCAAATCGCGGCCGCCAACTTCGCGAGTGAGTCATGCAGACGGCACTGACAGTGATCAGGCGGTCATGCCAGCCTAAGCGGCGCCTCCTCCGATGGATGCTCGTCGCTGCCAACGGTGCTGTGTGTGCTCACGCCGCAGAGGTCCCGCGCCAAGCGGGGGGTCTGGGCTCCACCTGGGCCGTGCTCGTCTTGTTCTTAATCGTGCTGGTCGCCGTTGCGATCGCCTACTGGTTAGAGATCTCCGCGTCCTACGAGGGCGAAGCAAAGCGCCCAAAGGGCACCCTCGATGACATGCTCTTGCGCTACGTCGAGCGCCCACCCAAAGCCCCTCCCGCGGGCCTCCCGCCAAAGCAAAGTAGCCTCCAGTCTGCCAATATTTACCGCCAGCTCGAGTCTCCACCGCGCCGATTGGATTGATTGCCCGGACGGTCCAGGTAGACTCGCGGCGCGGGCGAAGGCGATGCCCGGACCGTTTTCGTATCCCTGACACTTACTGGAGAAAGCACTTCATGACCCCACAACGTATTCCCGAGGCTCTGTTCCGCACTCGCGTCCGCGACGAGTCCGTCGGCGGCGACAACCCGTTTCGTTGGCAGGACGTCACCTCCCAGGACATCTTCGCTGGTAAGCGCATCATCGTGTTCGCCATGCCCGGCGCGTTCACGCCAACGTGCTCCTCCACCCACCTCCCGCGCTACGAGGAGCTCTACGCGCAGTTCAAGGAGCAGGGGATCGACGACATCTACTGCCTGTCGGTGAACGACGCGTTCGTGATGTTCCAGTGGGGCAAGTCCTTGGGCGCTCAACACGTGAAGATGCTCCCGGACGGCAATGGCGAGTTCACGCGCAAGATGGGTATGCTGGTGAACAAGGACAACTTGGGCTTTGGCATGCGCTCCTGGCGCTATGCAATGGTGGTCAAAGACGGCGCCATCGAACAGACGTTCGTGGAACCGGAGTTCTCCGACAACTGCCCCAGCGATCCCTTCGAGGTGTCCGACGCCGACACCGTACTCGCATGGCTGAAGGGCGAAGCAGCACCCAGCGAGAAGCCTGCCCGGGCGGCCTTTACTGGCTAGAACAACCGGCTAGCACGCCGGTGGTGCCCCGCTGAGGTCACCACCGGCGGAACGGGACCGAGGGTCCACGGACGGAGAGATGACGGAGCTTGAATCACGCACCGCGGCGACGATGGCTGGCGCCAGGCACCCTCTCTGGGCGACGCTTACCATGCTGTGGGCGAGCGTCGGCTTTTCCGTACTCATCCTATACGGCCTTGCAAAGCTGGCGACGGCCACCGCAGGCGCCTTCTCCTTCGCTCTCGCGCCCCACCACATCGCCGCGCTGATCGTGAGCGTCTTGGCCATGGCTTGGTTCGAAGGCTACCGTGGCTTCCAGCAGTCTTTCTCACCGCGCTTCGCTGCTCGTGCCGCGGAACTGGGGGAGGGCGCCACGGCGCCGCAGGCGCTACTTGCGCCCCTTGTCTGCATGGGGTTGCTCTGGGCGCCGCGGCGCAGGCTGATCGGGGCCTGGTCGCTGACTGCCGGCATCGTGGTCTTGGTGCTGCTGTTCCGCCAGCTGCCCCAACCGTGGCGGGGAATCCTCGACGCGGGCGTTTTCGTGGGTCTGTCCTGGGGCCTTGTCGCCACCTGGGGGGCAGTGGCCGCCACGCTGATCGAACGGCGTCAGCAACGCGACCGCCCTGTGGTCGCCACCGACTAATCATCTGCTTAGTACAACCCGCACCCGAGGTAAGTCTATGTTTGATCACTCTTCCCGGCACCTGACGTTGTCCTGCGCGGTCTTCGCCATCAGCGCCACGGCAGTGTGGGCTGGGGAATACGGCGAGAAGATGCCGGAACCGGGCGCGACCGTCTCCTTGGAGCAGGCCATCACCGCGGCGAGCGAAAGGGGCCAGTACACGGGCAAGATACGCGGCAGGATCACGGAAGTCTGTCGCAAGAAAGGCTGCTTCATGGTGCTAACGGACGGCGATCATGCGGCGCGGGTGGTGTTCAAGGACTACGGCTTTTTCGTGCCGAAGGACACGCCACCGGGCATGTCGACCGTGTACGGCGAGCTGACCACCGAGAGCCTCAGTGCGGAACAGGCACAGCACTTCGCCGAAGACGCCGGCCGTAACTCGGACGCCGTCGGCGCCGTGCGGGAGCATCAGATCGTCGCCAGCGCCGTCGTCATCGACTGACCAACGATTGATAGAGACGCACCGACCTGCCCCTTGCGCACACAACCATCGGGCACTCCGACTACGAGTGCCGATCACCTAAGCTAGCGCTTCGATTAGGCACCTCAACTAGCGAGAGAGTGGATCGAAGCTAATCGGCCCTAGCTTTACGTCTTCAGGGGCACCGCCGCCATTGAACCAATCCACGAGCGCGGGGCCGAAAGTCGGCTTTTCGGAGATCGCCTCAGTGAGGGCCGCGTGGGAACCTCCGGCGACCGTCACCAGGACGGCATTCGGGAACTGAGACAACATCTCCTTAGCGTTTGCGTACGGTGTCGCAACATCGTAGGTGCCGTGCACGAACAGACCAGGCACCGGCGATTGGGTGCCCGCCTGAAAGGCAGGCGGCAACGGAGCGATGGACCAGCCGCTGCACAGGGCGTCCATCTGCGCTAAGTCGTTCGGAAAGCGCGGCGGTGCGGTTGCCTCGAGCCGCTCCCTACGCACCTTGGAGATCCATGAGCTGCAGTCGAATAGGCCAACGGCCGCCTCCGATTCCGATCGACCGACGGCGAAACCTGCGATGCGTCGAAAGACCGCTGCCCGCCAGGTGCGATCGCCCCGCAGGAGTTGATCGATCGCAGCGGGCCAACCCGACATCTGTGCACGGTTTGTCAGGCGGTAGTCAAAGCCGAACAGCTCGCCAGAGGTGAATACGCTTAGCACCTCGTGCTCTCGTAAGCCGAAGGCCTGCCGTGGATCCCGTGCAGCTCGCCTCACCAACGCCTGCAGCGCAGCTAGAGGATCGCTGGCACCGTGGGCACCGGACCACACATCTCGCGCTTCCTCGGCGATCTGGCGAAGCGCGGCGAGCACCTCTTCGCCATCATCGAAGGTGTGGTCGTAGCCTTCGAGACCGCTGACGAGAAAGCGGCCGATCCGATCGGGGTACTCACGCACCGTGGTAAAGGTCAGGTGGGAACCGAAGCTCGTGCCCTGCATGTGGATCGTCGGATAGCCGAGCGTGTCCGCCACGGCGATGATGTCCGCTGCCGCCTCGGTCACGACGTAGCCGTCGAGATCGAAACCATCGCGCAGGAGCGTATCGCGGCCGGCGCTACCGAGGTCTCGCAACAGCGTATCGAAGCGCTCGCGGTCGTTGACCAGGCGGAACTTGCGCTCAATACCCTCGAGCTCGAAGTTGGGCGTCGAGGAGTGGATGCCGCGCAGATCCACCAGCACCACATCGCCCACGTCGCGCAGCAAGTCGATCATGTCCCGTAACCACGCCTCGTCGATGCGCTTGATGTAGCTTGATCCAGGCCCGCCAGCCACCAGGAACACGGGGACCTCACCCGCGCCAGGCCGTTTGGGGATGACCGCAAACCCGATCGACAGCGCCCGGCTATCGGTCTTGCCTCGAACCTCCGGCACTTCGATCCGCCCGTGGGCGAAGTCGAACGGTTCGCCAGCCGGCGTCTCGACAGTTCGGGACCGCAGCTCAACTCCACGATGGGAGAAGGGCACGGTCGGCGGCTCAGCTGCTTCCCAAGGCCACAGCAACCAACTGGCCAGGATCAGCACCGGCATGAGCCCCAGCAAAAGACGAATCCTCATGATTCTCATCGGCTAGTCGCCTCCACAGACTTGGACTTCCCTCGCGGTCGCAGGACCGAATTAACTCTTCCTAAAGTATCTCTTTATCAAGTTACCAAGGGCGTGGACATCGAGCCAAGTGTTTGAGTTGCACTGTTGTTGCGAATCGTTCGCGTGATTACTACTGAATACCTAAGGAGCGCCCTTCGTGGAGATTGCACAAGCGTTGCCAGGGCACCAGCAGGGCGAGCGATTCGCCCGTGGTAGCGCCTGCGCGCCAGTCGCCCCTAGGGCAGGGTTTGCGCGCCTGCGCCCCCTGCTATGCGCCACTTCTGAGGCTAGCTAGTTCCCGTGGAGGCCATCATCTGGCAGAGCGCCGCTGCCCTCGCCGGGCGCTGTTGCTCATTGCTCCTTCCCCTGCTGACGGCCTCCGCGGCCCTTGCGAGCGACGCACTCGAACCTGGCGGTGCGCGCTTGACGCTGGCCGCGGACGCGGCGCCCAGCTCGCGAGCGCTGGCCCGGGTACCCGTCCACCTGCTCGCCGCCCACGATGACGTGGCGGCGGGCAAAGCGCTCTTCGAGCGTGATTGGCTGCTCGCGCGCGAGCGAGCGCCATTCTGGCAGGCCCTGATTTCGACCGAAGCGTCTGCGCGGCCTGCCGTATCGAAGCCCTCGACGGACCATCAGCAAAGGCGGTCGACGCCCACCTGGTGGCGCGCCCCGTGCAGGGCGCTGCCGTCCAACGACTCGGCGCACAGGCGAACACGCGGCATGCCCGGAACGATCCCCCAGAAGCTAACATTTTTATTCGCTAACGCCATCAGACGTTCACCTATCCCGACGGGCGCACACGGGATCTGCGCATGCCCAGCGCAACAGCACGTTCCGCGCAGGGCCCTTGCTGTTCGAGTGGGGGCTACTGGAACAGGTCGACCAGCACCTGCTGCCGCCCTTTGACGATCCGCACGATCGGGGCCAAGACGGTATCAGCGGCCGCGCAGTCGTGACGCGACACCCCTGCACCGGTCGGCGCCAGCTAGGCATCTTCGGCTGGAAAGCCGCACACGCGACACTTCGGGGCCAGGATCAGCGCCGCTCTGCGCCACGACATGGGCATCGAGAGCGCGACGTCCTGCCAGCGAAGCACGGCGCCTCCCGAGATCTCGCCCTAGGAGCTCACGGCGATCACTGCATTTGTTCGGCGCCTGCGTTCGTTCGCGCGCTTTAGCGCGCCGAGCGCTCAGTAGCTATCGCCGCCCAAGTCCGCGCCAAGCGGATCCGGGTCGATACTCAGATAGCGGTCGATGATCTCGCGAGCGGCCGCGCGGCCCTCTTGCGGGTCAAAGCTTTCGTCCACATCCTGGGCGTAGGTGAACATCGGCGAGAAGAGCTTCTCACCGTCGACCTTATCGGCGAGCTGGAAACGAGGATGCTCGGCGACGATCTCCTCCCACACCTTGCGAACGACGGTCCAAAAGGGGCCCGTTCGGTCTAGGTAGTCATCGCCCGGGGTGAAATCGAAGCCTGTGATTCGTTGGTAGCGGTTCATCCCGTACTCGCGGGCTAGGTAGCCTGCGGGGCGACCGGTCTCATCGATCAAGGCTTTCAGGTTGTCCTGTCGATGCGTCCACCCTTCGCGCGTGATCGTGTGCACGTTGGTTCCTACCAAGGCGTGGTAGTCGTCGCGAATCGAGAACTCTCGGCGCGGAAGCGGACGAGCCGTCTCTTCACTTTCCCAGGCGGAGAAGTTCTTTTCATGACGCCAGCGGCCAATGCCCTCATAGCGCGGCGAATCATCCACCTGCCATACCGCTTGGGACCAGGTACCGCGACGCGAGTCATCGGACACGGCGACACTCTCCCAGCGACCGAAGCCGCGGTAGGTCAGCACCGAATCATCTTCATAGGTCCAGTCCTGGCGCCAGTGCTTAGTGACAAAGGGCCCGATGATCTCGTCGTCTTCGCCCAGGATACTCATAACGAGTACGTGCTGAAGACTGATGAATGAGCCACGGTCTTCCACCACATACACGTACTCGGTGCCCCAAGACTGGTAGGGCTTCGCCGGGCTGTACGCGGCGCCGTAGCCTTCCATCTCCAGGAAGTCGAAGCTGGCGCGGTAGCCGCCCGCCATGGCCAGGATCGCGCGGCGGTCGCGCTCGAAATCGTCAAGACCTTGGGCCTGCAGTCGCACCCAGCCCGGGTGGTCTTCCTTGGCTAGCGTGATCGGCGTGCCGCGGCTCGTGCCACCGCGGGGAGCCATCGCGGTGCTCTCGTTGAACTGGTAGCTGAACACAAAGCGACGGTCGTCTTGAGCTTGGGCGGGAAAGGCGGCCAGCACTGTCGTGGAGGCGAGTGCAGCGAAGCACGCCAATGTCTTCATATCGAGGGCTCCTAGGGCTCCGCTTCCGACGTCGCCGCTTGTACGAACCGACGGCCATGAAACACCGTCTGGTGCAGCCGGCCACTCTGGCGGAGCCATCAGCATAAAAAGGTCTGCCAGTGCCGGCAACGTGAGATGTTCTTTTGCGATGGGCCCAGAGTGGGGTGAAGTCCAGCTCACCCACTCACATCGCTTTCACGACACGTCCTTTCGGTCAAAGGCTGCCCAAAAACCGCTGCGGGCAGGTTCGAGGGCAATCAGCACATGATGGGGGTTGTACCGACCGTCTGGATTAGCGTCGCACGTACTCACGTAAGTGCCGGCACCGGCAGATTCTGGCAGTAGCTGATCCTTGAAGCTTACTGATAATGATTTGCATTATCGGCATTGGGCGCAAAAAAGCAAGCGCTCCGGCCCATGTCTCTTGTGTTGCTCGCCCGCCCCCACCAGCACGCGCCGCCGCGAGGCCGAAACGGTGACCTGCGTCTCGTAGGCCGAGCGCAAGACCGCGTCGTACCTTGTTGCCCTCTCCCGTCGTCTTTCGCGCATTGCGCGCCATCGTTCATGCCACGACCAAACCCAACACCGATACCTCCTCCAGTGGCTACGCGAGCGCCTGGTGTATCGCGACGCGCAGCTCGGCAGCAGGCTCGCCTCTAGTGTGCTGGCGTCCGCGATCGTGGCCGCACTGGTCAGGGGCTGCGCGCCGTCTGCTAGCGTGCCGGCCCGGGTGGCTTTGGTGCTCGGGGTCACCGCCTAGCGGTGGAATCTTCGCGAGCACCAGCTCGCTGTGCAGGTGGCTAACGCGACCGAACTCAATCGCGCCTGGGCACTGCCGTCATGTGCAGGGCGATGACTGTCTGTGGCAAACCAGCGAATGCTTGCGTTTGGCACTGCATCGACCCGAGGGCTTGTCCCCCCGCACTGGCAGCGAAGAGTTCGTAGTGCTGTTGCCGAACTGTGAGCCGTGGGTGCGCTGGAAGTGGCGGGACGGATGCGCGATACGGTACGCGCTCGGGCCATTCCCATCTACGCCCACCCTCTACCGATTGGGTAATCCTCAGCATAGGCACGGCCAGCGCGATGCCGTCATCGGACACGGGCCAGCGCCAGCTGTTCGGGCGCGCGGACCGCGCCCTCTTTAGGCTAAGGGTAGAGGTCACGACCGCATCTGTGCGTGGGGCACCGCACCGTTGGCCAGCACCAGCACGGCAGGACTCGCCCACACCGCAGCGCCCTGAGGGTTACTCCCAGCGAAACCACCTCAACGCCAGAGTAAAGGCCACTAAGGTCCAGCCCGTCTGCACGGCGATCGGCCCCGCCAGCGCAAGCACGGGCTCGCCATCCAGCATGAGTCCACGCAAGGTGTCGACGATCGCCGTCAAGGGCAGCAACCGCAGCACGTCGTGGGTGAACTCGGGGAATCGTTCGTAGGAGAAGAACACGCCTGAGAACAGCCACATGGGTAGCATGACCGCGTTCATCAGCCCCGACACGCCCTCCGTCGTTCGCGGACGGGCCGCGATCAGCAAGCCGATGGCCGCGAAGGTGCTCATTCCAAGCAGGCAGACAGCGAAGAAACTCACTAGGTCTGTGTTGACCGGAATCCGCAGAACAAAGTACGCGAAAGCCAGTAAGCAGGCCAACTCACCGACCAGAAAGACCCCGCGGCCCAAGATGAACGCTGCCAAAAAGTGCCAGCGGCGCATCGGCGTCACCATCAGCCGCCGTAGGAGCTTCTTTTGCCTCGTGTCGGCGATGGCAAAGCCGATAGACCAGATGCCCGTGATCATCAGATTCATGCCGAGGATGCCAGGGAACAACCAGTCGATGTACCGAATCCCGGTGCCTCTCACCTCTTCGAAGGACAGGGCAGGCGGCGACTCAGCGCGCGATAGCAGGTTGAGCATACGCAGGCGGGCGAGTTCTGCCTCTGGGCGTTGCGGATCGAAGGCCAGCACGGGCGGCGTGCCCGGCAACAGCACCGCCGAGACGGCACCCCGCTCCAGAGCCAGGCGAGCAGCCGCCTCGTCTTCGTAGGCGCGTTGCGCTACACCGGGCGCATCCGCCGCCAGCACCTGAGCCGTCGCCGGCACCACGGCGACTACCTCGTCCGCCGGTTTGCGGTTCTGGAAGGCCCAGCCGAGCACCATGGTCAAAGCCAGGGGAAAGACCAACACCCAGAACATCGCCTCGGGCTCGCGAACAAACAGGCGCACGCGGGCGAAGGTCAGCTGCCGCAGGGCTTGCCACTCGCGTCCGAGCGCCAGAGGCTGATCACCCGAGTCAATCGCTCGCTTGCCTTCAACCGTCACGCAGCTGCCGCCCGGTAAGTTGCACGAACACGTCCTCGAGCGTCGCCTGACGCGTCTCCAAAGCCACCGCGCTGCGCCCCTGTGAGCGCAGATACTCAAGCAATGCGGGCAATGCCAGCTCCATCGACGCCACCTGCAACCGCAAGCGCCCTGCTACCGCCTCGGCCGCCGCAATACCCGGCAGGCTCGCTACCTCCTCCAGGGCCAGGAACTCGAGGCCCTTCGCGAGCGTCACTTCCATCACGCTGTTGCCCGCCAAGCGATCAATTAGCTCAGCCGGTGCTCCCTTGGCGATCGCGCGCCCCCGATCGACGATCACCAGATCGTCGCATAGTCGCTGGGCCTCATCCATGTAGTGGGTGGTAAGGATGATCGTGCCCCCGTCAGCCCGTACCTGCTCGACGACCTCCCACACGCGACGACGAGACTGAGGGTCCAAACCCGTGGTGGGCTCGTCCAGAAACAGGATGCGCGGTTTACCGACCAGGGCGCAGCCGAGGGCTAGGCGCTGCCGCTGACCACCAGACAGCGCCCTGCAGTGGGTGTCAGCCTTGGCCTCCAGACCGATCAGCTCGATGATCGCCTGTGGGGCGTAACCGTTTGGATAGAAGCTACGAAACAAGCTAAGTAGTTCGCGAACGCTGAGCTTCTCGAATAGCTGCGTCTCCTGCAGCTGCACACCAATTGCCGCCCGTAGCGTGCGCGCATCACGCTGCCAGCTTCGCCCGAGCACCTCTAGGCGACCACGATCCGGCGCCTCTAAGCCGACCATCATATTGATTGCCGTGCTCTTTCCTGCCCCGTTGGGGCCGAGCAAACCCAGGCAGCTCCCGGCACGCGCCTCGAAACTCAACGAATCCACCGCGACCGTAGACCCGAAGGATTTGGCTACATCGCTCAGGGCGATCGCCGGAGCAGCCTGCGCTGGTGCGGTCAATGGAAAACTCCCTGAACGTCGATTATGTGACCCCTATCACAAGTTGAGGGTGGACCCGGGAATTAGGCCACCGCTAGCAATGATCCGTGAATCTGAAAAGACTAATGCGGCGAAATCTGGGACCATCAGCCACTGCGAACGCGCCCCTAGCGCATGAGATGCCACCTACCATGTCTGCAGCCACAGCCACGCTTGATCGCCCGATCACCGACCGAGTACGCTCGGCGGTTGGCGCCTCATCGCGCGTCGCCAACATCAGCGGCCCATCACCCGTGACCAAATCTATTCTTCAAGCGCTGGCGGACGGAGACCCCAAGGCGGCTGAGGCTTTCCTCGATCAGTACGGGGATCTACTTTGGTCGCTGGCGCGACGCTTCTGCGACGATCACGCGGAGATCGAGGATTGCGTGCAAGACGCGGTGATCGAGATTTGGCGCAGCGCCTCCAAATTTGACGCCACGAAAGCAAGCGAAACCACCTTCGTCGCGATGATCGCGCGCCGGCGCTACATCGATCGCCTGCGCCAGCGCAAACGGCGCCCTGCACCAGAACCGCTCGCCGAGGACGATCAACTCGTAGGCGATCAGGGCGGACCGTCCCTCGAGACCCTCGCCGAGGTCGAGCAGATCAAGCCGCTCATCGCCGAGATGCGCGACGTGCAGCGAAACGTGGTCCAGCTCGCGATCTTCCGCGGCTACTCCCACGGCGATATTGCGCGCGTTCTCAACATGCCACTGGGCACGGTCAAGACACATCTCCGCCGCGCCATGCTCTCCATTCGAGAGCGACTGGGTGAGCAGGACCACAGCACGGGGGAGGCGCTATGAGCTCGCGACTTCCCGAAGAGCTGATCGACCTGCTGGTCAGCGATAGCACCGAGGGTTTGGACACCGAGTCGGCTGACTCGCTCGTGCGCATGCTGGGCGATCATCCGGATGATGTGCGAGAGAGCTTCGAGCACGCTGCGGCGATCGCGCACCTAGCGTTGCTGGACGGTGCACCTTCCGCTCGCGCCGGCATGCCCCCCAAGGCGCGCGACCGCCTGCTGGGCGCCGTGAGAGCGGCAGGCAACGACCCCCATCGCATGCAGGCTCCAGCCGTGGAGCCGCCCCCCGGCAACGCACCGGCGACCGTGGTGCCGACCGTTCGCCGCTCCAGTGGCTTCACCGGCTGGCTAGTCGCCGCTGCCATTGCCCTCGCCTGGGGCACGTCGTTCGTCCTGCAGGAAGATCTACTCCCCCTGAGTGGCGGATCATCCATTGAGGTAGACGTACCGATCGCGCAGGTGCCGCCGACGCATGCGCAAAAGCGGGCGTCCCTGCTCGCGGAAGCTACGGACGTCATCACGGTCCCATGGAACCAATCGGCGGATGCGCTAGCGCAGGTGAGCGGCGACGTGGTGTGGAGCAATGAGCGCCAGGAAGGGTACATGCGCCTCGCCGGCATGCCTGCCAACGATCCGAGCGCTGCCCAGTACCAGCTTTGGATCGTCGATCCAGAGCGTGACGCGGAGCCCGTCGACGGCGGTGTATTCGACGTGGCTGATTCGGCCGGGGGCGAAGTCATCATCCCGATCGAAGCCAAGCTCGGTGTGATCGCGCCCGCGGCGTTCGCCATTACCGAGGAGCAGCCCGGCGGTGTAGTGGTCTCGGAAGGACCGCTGATACTGGTGGCCGGGCTGTAGCGCCGGCGGCTACCGCCTCGCCAGAGGGCTGGGCTCGGTGATCTCGCCGCCAGCGCCCAGATAAAGTCGCGGCAAGCGCGGACCTAACCCCGTCAGCATCTCGTACGGAATCGTGTGCGCCGCCAGCGCCACCTCTTCCAGCGGTACTTCGCCGCCGATCAAGGTGGCCCGAGCGCCTGGCCCCACCTCGGCCTCGGGAACAGCGGAAACATCTAAGGTCAGCAGGTCCATCGATACGTGCCCCACCACCGGCACGCGCACGCCTGCCACCGACGCCTGGGCGCGGTTGCCCAGCTCCCGCCGATAGCCATCCGCATACCCCACCCCAACCGTGGCCAAGCGAGCGCCTGGTGCGGCGGTGAACGCCCCGCCGTAGCCGACGCTCCCTTGCGCTCCCACCGTGCGCACTTGAAGGACGCGCCCGTAAACCCGCGCCACCTCGCGCATAGGATGGGGGCGAGCGTCGAAGGGATTAGCACCGTAGAGCGCGATACCGGGACGCACGAGGTCGCCGCGGGTCGCCGCGCCTAGCAGCGTGCCGGCCGAGTTGCCGATGCTAGTCGGCACGTCAGGAAGAGCCTCTCGCAGCTCCGCGAAGGCCAGCACCTGACGCGCAGTATGCGCATCGTGTTCACCTCGATGGGCACTTGCCAGGTGGGTCATGAGCAGCTTCACGTCCAGCCCTGCTCGCCAGCCGTCGCTGGCGAGCAGGGCTCGCCAATCCTCCGCGCCCAGCCCCAAGCGATTCATGCCCGTGTCCAAGTGCAGCGCGCACGGCAGCGCAACACCGCCCATCAGGGCCGCCTGCATACGCCACAAGTGCACCTGTTCGACGCTATTCAAGACCGGGCGCAGGCGAGCACGCGCCAGGGCGGCCGCATCATTCGCCCCCACGCCGTTGAACACGTACACCTCAGCAGTGGCTTGCAGTTCTCGCAGGGCGAGCGCCTCATGGGAGTTCGCCACGAAGAAGCAGCGACACCCCTCGGCCCAAAGCTGCGTGACGACAGGCGCCAGCCCCAAGCCATAAGCATCGGCCTTCACCGTGGCCGCGCACCGCGCAGGGAGGGCCAAGCGCGACAGGGTGCGGTAGTTGCTACCAAGGGCGGTCAGGTCCACGTCGACCCAGCCGCCGCCCAGGGGTGGGGGCGGGGAGACGGACGAAGCACTGCCTACGTTCAAAGAGAGCTCCTCAACGGGCGCCGATTTCGCGCCGGGCGCGCAATTGTAGCCAACCGAGCAGCAACTGCGCTGGGGCGCTGGAGCCTCGCGCCTCTCGCGGGCACACTTTCGATCTGCGACCCTCACGGGGGTATCGGGTTCCATACAACCAGCCCCCAGGGCCTTGGCCAATCGACTTGGGATGAGCACGCGATGGATCAGCGCACGTTAGGATCACGGGGCCTTGAGGTCGGCGCCATAGGCCTCGGCTGCATGGGCATGTCCCACGTGTACGGCCCCGCGGACGACGCCGAATCGATTCGGACGATCCAACGCGCCCTAGACCTCGGACTTTCACTGATCGACACCGCGGACGTCTACGGCTTCAACACCAACGAACACCTGGTGGGCCAAGCTATCAGCGGACGCCGCGCAGACGCCGTGGTCGCCACGAAGTTCGGCATGAAGCGCCGGCCCGACGGCTCGCTTATCGGCATCGACGGCTCACCCGCGTACGTCGCCCAGGCCTGCGAGGCGTCCCTACAGCGCTTGGGTCTTGATGAGATCGACCTGTACTACGCGCATCGCCTCGATCCCAAGGTGCCCGTGGAGGAGACCATCGGCGCGATGAGTCGGCTCGTCGAGCAGGGCAAGGTGCGCTACCTGGGCGTGAGCGAGGCGAGCGCCGATGAGGTGCGCCGCGCGCAGGAGGTTCACCCACTCACGGCGCTGCAATCGGAGTACTCCCTGTGGACACGGGATCTGGAGGCGCAGGAACTGCCGGCTTTGGCGGAACTCGACGTGGGTCTGGTGGCCTATAGTCCCCTGGGGCGTGGCATGCTGAGTGGCAAGATTCACTCGCAAGCGGATCTCGCCGAACGCGACTACCGACGTACCTTCCCTCGCTATTCGTCGGAGCACATCGAGGAGAACGCGCGCATGGTCACAGCCCTGTCGCGCATCGCCGAAGAGGCAGGCTTGAGCGTGGCACAACTGAGCCTCGCCTGGCTCCTGGCGCGTTCACCTAGCGTGGTACCTATCGTAGGCACTAAGCGAGTGAGGTACGTAGAGGAGAACGCGGTCGCGGCACGCGAGCCTCTCGCAGCGAACATCGTGGCAGCCATCGATGCCGCCTTTGACGCCGGCAAGGTGCGCGGCGAGCGCTACCGCCCCGCAGCCATGGCACGCCTCGGTAGCAAACAGTAGAGCTGAGGGCCTCAGGTCTAAGCAAGCATCGACAAGGAGATCTCCCCGTGACCGCATCGTCCGGCAACCACTGGCCGACCGTCTTCTGCCACCATGCAGCTGCCCTGCTCTGCACAGCTCTCGTCCTGCTCTGCGCGTTGCCCGCCACTGCTCAAGAGGACAAGCCGAGGAAGTTCACGCCCCGGGAGGCAGCCGAGTTGCGCTACGCCGACAAGCTCGTCCAGCGCGGCTATCAGTACATGGCAGGAGGACGCTGGAAGCTGGCCCGGAAGGATTTTCGCGAGGCGATCAAGTCCACCACCATCGTCTACGGTGACAACACGGCGCGAAACGCCGAACTGTACGTACTCATCGGTCGGACATACTACACGCAGGCCACCGCGGAGACTCGCCGCGACCCAGGCCCCATGACCACGGCACGCGAAGCCTACGCCAAGGCCATCGAAATCTACGAGTCGCTACCACCGCCGCAGAACGAAGCGCTCCTGGACACCTACATGCACTACGGGGATTTGCTGCAGGTAGCCTCGTCCCACGAGGCGGCACGCGAACAGTACCTAAACGGCTGGGACCTTCTGGTGGAGAAGACAAGCGAACGCGCCGCCAACGACTATTTCCGCCAAGCCTTGAATCTCTTGGATCTGCGGCCCAGGAAGGGTTATCGCTCCTCCGACGATCAGATCGTATGGTTCACCTTCGAGATATCCGCCGATGGCCGCATTCGCGACATCGAGGACAAGGGCTCGAAGGCAGGCAGAAAGCTGATGAACGACATGAGGACCATTCTCGATCGCGCTCGCTTCCGACCGCGCATCGTCGCCCGCGAGCCCAGCGCGATGCGCGGTTATCTAAAGCTGCGCTTCCCCTCCGACGGCAGCCGCCCGCAAGATCTCCCCGATGGCGCCTAGGCACCTAATTCTCGGCATCGTCGCAGGGCTAGGGCTGTACGCCGCTGAGCGGGCTTACGCGGCGGACCCACCCGCTTGCATGAACGATGAGCAGCAGGCGCTGCTCGAGTCCATCAACAAGGCACGGGCCAAGGCCCGCAAGTGCGGCAAGCAATCGATGCCGGCGGCGCCGCCGGTGCGCTGGCACTGTAAGATCGTAGCCGCCGCCGAGGCGCATAGCGAAGACATGGCGCGCAACAGCTTTCTCTCCCACGAAGGCTCTGACGGCAAGCGAGTGTTCGAGCGCCTGCAGGCCGCCGGCTATCTCCCGCAGGCCTGGGGGGAGAACGTGTCGGGCGGGCGAGAGCAGGCGGCTCCCACCGTCTACGCCTGGCTTAACAGCCCTCAACACTGCGTCAACCTGATGAAGTACAGCTTCACCCACGTGGGCGGCGCTTTGGCAATCAACGAGGACAGCTACTACCGTTGGTATTGGACCGTCGCCTTCGCACGGCCTCGTCGCTAGGTGCTGCCTGCCTTAGCGCGCAGCCAAGACAGTGCTTCATCCCAGAGGCGAACACCAGCGCCTTCGCGGAAGAAGCCAAGGTGGCCAAGCTCCCTCACGCCTACTTCCTCGGCTGACCACCAGCGCTGGGTGACCTCCGCCATAGTAAATAATGGCATTAGCCCATTCACATTCTTGCGTGTGTCGATGGGATCGTCTTCGAATCCGAAGGCGAGGATGGGACAGGTGAGGCGGTCGAAGTACACATCGCCAAAGGCGCGACCATCAAGGGATACCAGGCGGCCGCTGCCGTCCAGGAACGCTGCCAGGTAATCCGGCTCCATGCACCACGAACCCCACTCGCGCGCGACGCCTATGGGTAGATTCTCGCCCCAGCCGATCTTCTTGGCGGGGGCGTAGCCGAACACGGGCGACACTAGGGGCAAGTAGAAGCGGAAGAGTCCGTAGATCAACCAACCGAACGGTCTGGGCATACCTGCCCAGTAGCCGGTGGAGACGGCCACGAAGAGCGCGGCTCGCACCCGCGCGGCATTGTCGGCGAACCCGAGCTGTTGACCACCTGTAGAGTGCCCGACCACGGCCAGGGGCACGTCCGGATGACGCGCGGCCAGCCAGTTGATCGCACTTGGCACATCGCGCTGCCCCCAGTCGCGGTAGCGCACTCCACAGCCGCGCAGGGACGGTGGCGCGGAGTCACCGATGCCGCGATAGTCGTACGTCAACACGGCGAACCCGCTCTGCGCCGCGTGCGAGGCGAAGCGCCGATAGAAACGTCGCGGGATACCGGTGCCCGAGTTGATCAGCAGGGCCGTGTGGCAAGCGTCACCTGGCTCGTAGAACGTTCCCGCCAAGCGAGTACCGTCGCGCGCCTCAAGCGCCACGGTCTGCTCGAGCGTAGGGCGCATCACTTAGCCCGCGCCTGTGCCGCCTCCATCAGGGCAGCCCACTGGGGGTACTCGCGCCAGGCCTGGTCATTCCAGATCACCTCCAGGTCGCGCCGGGCCTGCGCCTCGGGCACGCCCTGGCGCAAGGTGCGGTAGAGGTACACGAAAGCGGATGCGCGGTAGTTGGCCATGCAGTGGACCAGGGTCTTGCGATCCGCTCGTGCGTCCATGATGGCAAAGAACAGATCCAGATCATCCAGCGTTGGTGACGACCAAAGCACCGGGATGTGCACGTAGGCGATACCCTCGGCCGCAAGGCTCGGACCGTCGCTCGCGTTGTGATCCTCCTGCACCGTGGCCAGGTTCACCACCAGCTCGAACCCCGCGTCCTTCAGCTCGGGCACCTGCGGCGCCATCACATGGCCGCCGGTGGAGAGTCTGTCGTTCACCTCGTGATAGTTATGAATCTCGCCGAGTTCGGCAAACCCGTGCATGCTCATAAGCAGGAGACCGACGGTGAGTGCCAAGCGGCTAGCGTTCGTTATCACGGTGGGTTGACTCCGTTTTCCGGCTAACGGTTGAGGGGGAGGGCAAAGAAGCCTCGATGCGGCGAAGAGCAAGGCACTGGTCATCGCAGCGCCGATAGGCCAGCGCCATTCGTTCGAGACCCTCGCGAAAGCAAGGTTCCCGCAACAGGGCCTCGATGGCCTGGCGCAGCACCCTCGGCTTGCTTCGCGCGAGATCCAGGTGCAGCCCCAGGCGATGGTAAACCACGCGTGCGGCATTGCCATGCTCGTCGAGGCTTCCGCCGGAGCACACGAGCATTGGTACGTGCGCCAACACCGCCTCGTTCACGGTCGCGATGCCGCCATGACACACGAGTGCATCCGCCGCTTCCAACACCTCCAGTTGGGGGACGTAGCTCACGGCCTGAACGTTCTCTGGCAAAGGCGCCAGGTCATCACACGTCAGCCGCTTACCGTACGCAATCAGCAGATCGAAGTCCGCGTCCTGGGCGGCGTCGCGCACACGGCGCAGGAAGTCAGGCAGGGACAGGATGCTGCCCATTAGACACGCCACCAAGGGGCGCGTCCCATCGCGCCGGGCAAGGTAGCGGCGCACCTCGTCGATCGCTGGCGGGTGCGCCGTCTCTTGCCGCGCAGCCTGCACCATGGGGCCGACGTATGCCGGATCATCTCCATGGCCGTGGAACTGCAGGGCGCCCGCGTTCAGGAACAGGTGAGTGAGCTGCGGATAGGTAAGGATCGGCCAATGATCCATGCGCACGGTGGCGCGCCAGTCTAGTCCCTCGCGGCGCGCGAGATCTCGCCAGGCGCTGGGCTCATCTCGGCCCCCCGCGCGTAGGCGCGCCAACGCGAGCCTCACGCGCCGACGCAACAATAGCCAGCGCCACTGCGCTGCGCTGCGCAGTTGGGCCAGCGCTCCCACTCCTGGAGCGGCCAAGGAAGTGGGCGGCGGCAGGCCCGGCCGCCGGCGTGGAGCAATGTGGTACTCGAGGATGAGCGGCGCGAGGCCCAGACCCAGCAGCTGCAGAACGACTGCATGATACTCCGAGTCCACCAGCACGAGATCTGGCTGCCAACGCTCGACCAAGCCCTCGATACCCTCGCCCCTGAGCGCGGACTCGTAGCGCAAGCGCTGGCGTGTACCGGAAGCTTCGACCGCCGAGCCATCGCCGAGCGCCATGAACTGTATGCCCTCTTGGGCCACGCGATCGGCGATCTTACGTCGGGTGCTGGCCAGGAGCACCGTATGCCCCGCGGTCTCGAGCATCTGCGCAAGCGCTAAGCAACTATTTAGGTGACTCGTGATGCCCACGGTGACCAGGGCCAGGCGCGCCATCAGGATCTACTCGGTTCGGCCGTGATCGCGCGCCAAGCGGCGCCGATGAGCGCGAGGTCAGCCAGGACGCGAACCACCACCAACATCGCGACCAGCACGAGCGCATCGACATCGCACAACACGCTGGCCGCTACCATCGCGAGCTGAGCCGCAAGCACCGCGGATTGCAGTTTCATCGGGTCCTGCTGGCGGCGCAGGATCACCAGCACCTCGGATGACGGCGCGCTTGCCCATTGGGTGAACAAGAGCGCGGCGAGCAGCTGTGCGTAGGTCCCCGTGCCCGCCCAGGCCTCCCCCATCAGGGTGCTCATCAACCACGGGGCGGCGAGCACCAGCGCCAGGGCGGGCATCCACCCGATGGCCACTAGCGCCACGGTACTCTTGAGCCATGCCCCGCGAAGGGAGCGGCCCGCCTGGTGTATGCGCGCGCCACGCTGATTGAAGACCCGACGGACGGAGGTCGCCAGTACGTTGCCGGGGGCACCCACGAGGCGTACAGCCATGGCGTAGAAGGCGACGCTCGCGCTTGAGTACAGGGCGGCGAGCGCCAGCTGCGGTAGCGCCTGTGCGATGGCACGCAGGAAAGTGGTCGGCATACTGAACAGGGGGAAGTCTCGATAGGCGACGATTGGGGCGATGACCTCGCGCAATCGAGCGGGAGGACGCCAAGCGGCGACATCGCCCGGCAAGCGGCGCCCAACGAGCGCGAGCTGAATCAATGCTCCTACAAGGTAACCTGTGATCAAACCGCCGACGGAGGAGCCCAGGGTGAGGCCCGCCCCGATTCGGGCCGCCCCTGTCGCCGAGGCGCGAGACACCTGTCCAGTGGCGATGGTGGCGAAGTACTTCTCACGCGTGTTCCAGCCGTTGACAAGGGCGGTCAGGCCCAGCAGCAAGACCATCGCCGGCACCGCCCACCACCAGCGCTTGAGATCCACCACCACCCTGTCGTCCAGTGGCCCGGCCACCACAGCCATGACCAGCGCGAGGGCCACGCAGAACACCAGTAGCCAGGAGGTCGCGCTATGGGCCAAGGCACGCGCCTCATCGCGCCCCTTCGGCAGGGTGAGCGCCTTACCCAATTGCAAGGTGGCCACGGTCACTAGAGGCTGGGCCAAGGCCAGCAACGCGGCCATTTGACCGAAGTCTGCCGGACGGAACAGGCGGGCGATGATCGGGGTGAGGGCGAGGGTCACGAGCATCGCGCCCGTGCCACCGCTGCTGAGCACGGCCACGCTGCGGGCAAAGTCCACATCCAGCCGCAGCTTCGACAGCAACGAGCGTTGCCTCGACTTGTTGGTCAGCTCGTCTTCCATCGTGCCCTCGCAGCCGCCCTCAGGGCGCCGTGCGGCTCAGAGCATACCTCGCCGCACGCGCGCTGCGGTCGATCAGATAGGCAGGAATGCCAAGCCGAAGGCTCGCTCCACCAGCCATCCCAAGGCCAGCAAGCCGATGGCGACGGACCCCGCAGGGAACAGGAAGCGCAGGTAGGCGGCGGTGCCACGCAGGGCGAACAGCACTGGGAAGATCACCAGAATGATCGCCACCTGGCCGATCTCCACCCCGATGTTGAAGCCGAGAAGGTCGATCACGATGTTGCTACGGTTCTGGATCTTCTCCGCCAGCACGCTGGCGAAGCCGAAGCCATGGAACAGTCCGAAGCCGAAGACTATCAGCCCCATGCGCTTGTGGAGCACGGGGAACAGGTTGTTGATCGCCGCCACCACCACGGAGGCGGCGATCACCGATTCGACGAAGCGGGACGGCAAGCGCACGACGTCTAGGGCGGCGAGGGACAGGGTGATCGTGTGCGCCAGGGTAAACAGGCTGACGATCTTGACCACGTTCCACAGGGCGGGGCCGAAGTCCTGCACGGGCGCCCAGGCAGGCGGCTCCCGACGCACGAGCACCGCCGGCAGGATCAGGGCCAAGAGGAACAAAATGTGGTCGATACCAATCCAGATATGCCAGATGCCAGAGCGGATGAAGGTGACCAAGCTGGTCCAGGGGGAGAGCGCCGTCACATCGAGCGTGCGCTCCTTACGATCAGGAGCGAAGGCGAGCGTGGTCTCCTCACCCGTGTCGATGCCCTTACCCTTGGCGTTGGTGGGGATCACCAGGAAGCCGCGGTGACGGTCGTCCACGTCGAACAGCAGCTCGTAGCGCAGGCGCAAGACGTCCGGCACCTCGCCGGGATCGCGCACGTCGTAGAGGTACGCCACGTACTTGCCCTCGGGGTAGCGCCGATACTCGTAGCCCGTCCAGTCGATGCTGTAGTCCCTATCGGCCGTGCCGATCCCCACGCGCGCTTCGATGTAGGCGAGAATCTCCCCGATACGTGCCTCGGCTTCCTCCTCGTTGAACTTGCCATCGCCGTTGGCGTCAAGGTCGAAGGCCTTGTCCAGATCGTCGAAGGTCACCTGCAGCTCCCCGTGCAGGCGATCGAGGCCCACGTTGAGGAACAGGTAGCCCTGTCCCAGCGCGTGGCCGTGCGAGGCGCCAGCTAGCGTGAGGCCTAGGAGCAGGAAGGCGAGCGCGGCGGCCGAGGAAAAACGGGTGTTGTTATTGCTTTGGTTCATCTCTCTCTTCTTCGGCCCTGCGCAGCCACCGACCGAGGCCAGCAGCCAGTAGCTCTCCGGCCGTCTCGTTGATCAAATCGACGTGGCGACGTGCCCCCGCCACCAACTCAAGGTGCACCGTACCGCGCACCTTCGCCCCCCAAGCCTTGGCCGTCTCCTCGCGGTACACCTCGTAGGTTTGCGGCAACAGCAGGGTCAGGTCGCCGTTGTAGGCGGGGTAGTGATAGCGGGCGCTCATGCGACGGTAGTGCTGACGGTCCCGATAGCTGATCAGCGACGCGGGCGTGTTTTGATGCTGACGAATAAAAGTGAGCACGCCGAGAAGCAAGCCAAGCAGCACCGTTAGCAAACCGCCGATCGAGTAGGGCGCCGTGCGCGAGTAGCGCGCAGCAAAGCGGCCGCGATCCAAACGGGCGACGAAGCGCGGCGAGAGGGTCTCAACGCTCGCCAGATCCGCGCCCGTTTCCACATTCACGCGGTACAGCTTGCCGGCCTGCACCTCAAAGGCGCCGACGCCGCGCTCCGCCGCGGGCAAGCCGCGCAGACCGAAGCTGGCAAAGTAGGGGTCACTCTGGCCAAAGGGCACGCGCAGCAAGATGCGGCGCAATCGACCGACCGGGGTGCGCGGGCCTGGATCGATGTAGGCGTAGTCGCGCACGTCCCCGCTCGCGATCGTCGCCGCATCCTCGCCGAGCGCTTGCCAGCGTACGTCCAGGGGCGCAGGTTGCTTCACGGCCAGGGCCGAGCGGCGCAGGGCCGCCAAGGGCAAGGCCTTGTCCACCTCCAGCGCGAGTTCGATGCGCCCGTCCTGCTCAGCGACGAAGGTACCTCCGCTCACTTGCGCTGGCGTCAGGTCTAGCACCAGAGGGCGCCAGGTGGGCTGATTGAGCACCCAACCGGCGCCCGCCCACAGCGCGAGACCAAGCGCCAGTAAGGCACTCGCCGCGCCGTAAAGCGCACGCGAGGAACGGCGCGTACGTGAGAAATAGGCGTCCAGCATGCGCATGCGCCAAGTGCGTACGCGGCCCTTCACCACGCGCCCGATCCAGCGTAGACCCCCGCCGCCGACGCCCTTGGTCTTCAGCTCCTCACGGCGCACGCGCCATTGCTGGCGATAGTAGTCCGCGCCGGCTGGCGGCGGCGGGTCGCACAAGGCTAGGGAGACGCGCTCGCCCTGCGCATCCAAGCGGCAGGCCATCTCGTAGGCGATTTTGCCGCCGAAGGAGAAGCCGCACAGACGGTAGGGACCGCGGGGTTGTACGCCGCGCACCTCCTCAAGGTAGCGCTCTGCCATGGTCTGTACGGAGTTGCCTTCCGAATCGCGCTCGGACAGATGGGTAAAGGCGAGGTACACGGGTTGATCCTCACCGAGGTGCCGAGCCGCCTGCCGGGCGCCCCCGTGCACGCAGAACAGCGGCGGCCGAGAGCCGTTCGGCTGCACGGGCATTAGCAGAGGCGAGCGGGCTCGAGCTTCGCCGGTCTCGCGCAAGCGCTCGGCCAGGGCCGATAAGCGCGGCGCCTCGAACAGGGCCGCGAGGGGCAAGCTGCGGCCGAAGCGGCGCTCGATCTCCAGCATGAGGCTCACGCCAGCCAGTGAGTGGCCGCCGAGCTCGAAGAAGTCGTCCTCCGGGCCCACCTGCTCTACGCTGAGAAGCTTGCGCCAGATCGCCGCTAGGTCGCGCTCCGTATCATCCGCGTAATCCCTGCGCGCCGTTGGCGTGACGAGCGCCGTGACCACCTCAGGCAAGCGCTGCCTATCAATCTTTCCGTTAGGCAGGCGTGGCAAGGACTCGAGCATCTGAAAGTGGCTCGGCACCATATACGCGGGCACGTGAACCGCCAGGTGTTGGCGCAGCACGGAGGCCGTGGGCACCTCACCCTGCGCGACGCACCAAGCCACTAACCGCTCGTCAGCGAGACCCACGGCCGCGTCATGGACCTGAGGATGGGCGCGGAGCAGGCTCTCGATCTCTGCCGGCTCGATACGAAAGCCGCGCAGCTTGATCTGCTCATCGGCGCGCCCAAGGTACTCGAGTTCGCCCCCGGGGCCGCGCCGTACCAAATCGCCCGTGCGGTAGCATCGGCCTGAGCCCACTGCAGACGGCGAACGGAAACTGGCCTCGGTCAGGGCCGCTTGACCGATGTAGCCCTCGGCAATTCCCGCGCCACCGATCCACAGCTCGCCGATCGCCCCGTCCGGCAGCAAAGCACCCCGGGCATCGAGGACAAAGGTCTCGGCGCCGGCGATCGGCCGCCCGATCGGCACGTGGTCGACCTCCGCGCCCGTACAGTCGTAAGCGCTCGCCCACACGGTGCCTTCCGTGGGGCCGTACTCGTTGGTCAACTGCGTCCGCTCACCCAACACCTGCGCATGGCGTTGGACGACGCCTACGGGGCACGCCTCACCGGCCACGATCACCGTGCGCAGGGTGGCGAGCTGGGCGTGCGTCGACGCCTCCAGCAGCAGTGCGTACAGGTCGGGCAGCATCAGCGTGTGGGTGATGCGATGAGCCTCGATCAGCTGCCCGAGGGCCCTTGGGTCGATCGCCTGCGGCGCCGGCGGCACGACCAGCGTGTCACCGTCCATCAGGGTCCAGAAGATCCCCGCCACGGAGCTGTCGAAGGCGTAGGACGACACGAGGAGATAGCGCGCCGGCGAGTAAGGGTAGTGCACGGACCGCGCTTGGGTGGATGCCAACAAATTGCGATGGCGAATCGCCACGCCCTTCGCGCGTCCGCTCGAGCCGGAGGTATAGAGCACGTAGGCGAGGTCGTTACCATCGATAGTCGGTGGGTTCGCCAGAGGCGGCTGCGCGAGGGCGCCAGCCAGGGTCAGCACCTCCACCCCATCCGTGGGCGCTGCGCTCCCCGCCAGCATGAGTGGCGTGCGCCCTGCCCTAGCGGTGAGATCCGCGATCACCTGACGGCGGCGCTGGTCGGGATAGTCAGGATCGATGGGAACGTACGCGGCTCCCGCAACCATAACCCCGAGTAGGGCGACGATTTGCTGCGCGCCGCGGGGTAGTGCGACCAGCACGCAATCGCCCTGCCCCACGCCCTGCCCCTGAAGAGCCCCAGCCACTCGACACACCGCCTCGTGCAGCGCCTCGCCGGTGAATGACTGCGCCCCATCGCTCACCATCACCGCATCGCCCCTCGCCAGCGCTCGGGCCAGGATCGACGGCACGACCGAAAGCGAATCGCCCGCGACCGGAAGCACTGCCCCACGCGAGCGTGCACGCAGCTCGTCTGCCTGGGCAGGCGTCACTAGGGGCAGGCTGTCGAGGGCCGCCCCGGGGGTCGCTATAGCGCCGCTTAGGTACTCGGCATAGGCGTCGATCAGCAACATCGCCGTGGCGCCATCGTATAAATCGCTCGCGTACTCGACGGACACGGTCAACTGCCCGTCGTCGAGGTTGACGAAGCACGTCAAATCGAGCTTGGCAAAGCCGGACTCGACCGGCATACGCTCCTGGGCGAGCGCCCCGAAGCTTGCCTCGGCACCTTCGTCGCTCTCCAGCACGAACATCGTCTGAAACAGAGGATTGGCACCAAGGTCACGCTCGGGCTGTAACTCCGCCACCAATACCTCAAAGGGCAGGCCCTGGTGTTCGACGGCGGCCAGAGACGTCTCTCGTACGCGCGCCAGCAACTCCTCGAAGGACCGCGCGCCGTCGATCTGCTCGCGGATGACGACGCTGTTGAGAAACAACCCCACCATCTGCTCGCTCTGCGCCGGCGCACGCGATGCGACCGGCGTGCCCACGCGTACGTCCGATTGCCCACTCAGGCGGTAGAGCACTGCCAGAAAGGCCGCGAGGAGCACCATGTAGGGCGTGGCCTGGTGCTGACGTGCCAAGGCGGAAACGGCGCTCGCCAGAGCGCCGTCCAATCGTCGCTGCTGCCAACCGCCGCGCAGGCTGGCACGGGCGGGCCGGCGGAAGTCACCGGGCAGCGCGGCGAAGGCGCCGTCAAGATCGCCAAGCTGATCGCGCCAGAACGCTAACTGCTCCGTTCGCTGCCTGGCGACCTGCGCTTGTTGCCACAGGGCGTAGTCGCCGTAATCGACCTCGACCGCCGCGGACAGACCCTCGTCACTGCCGCCGTGACCGTAGGCGTTTGCCAGCTCGCGGCGCAGCACGCCGAGGGACCATTCATCTGCAATGATGTGATGCAGGACCAGCGCGAACACGTGCTGATCCGCGCCGACGGCGATCAATCCCGCTCGCAACAGCGGGCCGTCGCCTAGGGAGAGTGGCCGCTGGACCCACCGACGAAGCACCTCGCGCAGAGCGCCCTCGCCCTCTTGCGCATCTGTCAGGTCATAGGTCTCCAGCGCCACGGCAAACGGTGCCCCTACGCGCTGGAGCAGTTCGCTGCCCCGCAGCTCAAAGGTGGTGCGAAGGCTCGCGTGACGGCGTACCACCGTGTCGAGCGCTGCCTGCAAGGCCTCGCGATCTAAGGCGCCGCGCAGGCGTAGACACAGCACCATGTGGTACGCCGCCCCGGCGCCGTGCAGCTGATCGAGAAAGTAAAGGCGCGCCTGGGCGTAGGAGGCCGGCGCCGTGGTGCGATCCTCACGCGGGGCTAAGGCGGGAATAGCAGACGCGACGGAGTCCTTGCCCTTGGAAGCAGCGCCCCCCTGCAGGCGCCGCTTCAGCAGTTCGCGCCGCGCGGCGTCCAGCCGCTCGCGGCGATCGTCTTTGCTAGTCGTATCATCCATCGCGTCGGCCTAGGATTCACCGAGGAGGCGCTCGACCTCCTCGTCCGAGAGTGACTCGATTTGGGTGATCAACGCCGTCTCCACCGCTGCCGCCACGGCGCCGAGCGTCGGCGCAGCGAAGAAGCTCTGCAACGGCAGCTCGACCGCAAACGCCTCCCGGATACGGGCCAGGGCTTGAATGGCGGTCAAAGAGGCGCCGCCAAGGGCGAAGAAGTCATCCTGTACGCCCACCTGATCTACGCCAAGGAGCGAACACCACACGCTCGCCAACTGCTGCTCGACGTCCGTACTAGGTGCGACGAAGGAACCTCCCGCACCACGACCCTCGCCCGAGAACTCCCAGGGCGTCGGCAAGGCCTTGCGATCCACCTTGCCGGTGGGCGCCAGGGGCATGCTCTCCAGCGGCACCAGATAGGCAGGCATCATCTCGTCGGGGAGGTGGGTGGCGAGGTGCTCTCTCAGGGTATCGCTCGAGAGCTCTGCCGCCGCCGTCACGTAGAGGGCTAAGCGAGCCTCATCGCGCGCCGGCGGCTCGCGATAGCCCACCTCGCTCAGCATCTCGCGCACACGCCGCGTGTCGATCTCATCGTCGAGTTCGTACAGCGCCGCCTCGCGCGTCTTGTGCCCGAGGCGCACATCCCAGCTGTAGGGAAGCGCATAGTTGTGGTAGCCACGCTCCTTGCGGTGTACGTAGATCCCCGCCTCGTTGATGAGGCAGTTGGTGGAACGCCCCGTGTCCGCAGGTCGCTGCCAGGGGGTGTGCGTCTCGAGGTAGGCGTACACCTCATCGAGGGGCACGTCCCAATAGCGGTAGAAGTCGATGAACTGAATGTGTTCGAAGACACTGTCATCGTCGAAGGCAGTGACATCTAAATGCTGGGCGACAGCGTCATCGATGCGGTGGTAGACCTTGCGCGCGTCGATGATGGCCTGCTCTACCTGGGCTACATCGAATTGGCGATGGCGGAACATCTCATCGAGTCGGGTCTCGAATATCTGCCCGCGCGAGAGCCCCGTCACGATGTAGGCGATGTTGCGCTGGCGCGCTTCGTTGATGGCAAGCGTGTAGATAGTCTTGAAGCAACCGTGACAGACGTTGCTGTGGCGGCGCAGGCTGTCCGCGAAGATCGCGTTCATATGCGGGGTGCTGGCCATCACCTGATCCACCCCCAGGGACCTGGCCACATGGCGCGTGTTCTCGAGCGCCCCTTCGGAAATAAAGCCATTGTCCAGGGTCAGCGCCAGCACCTTGAGACCCATGGCAGCAACCTGATAGATCATATAGGTGCTGTCCTTGCCGCCGGAAAGCAAGACGATGCAGTCGTACTCGCCCTTGCGCTGGGCTCGCATCGTGCGGGCGATGTCCTCCAGCGCGGCGCGCGGCTGAAAGTAGGCCTGCGCTTCGACCGCGTGGCGCTCGAATGTCACGCACATGCTGCAAACGTCGGCGTCATTGAACACGATCCCCGGGTAGTTCGACGGCATCCCGCAGCGTGTACAAAATCGCACGGGACTGTGCGCTGCGCGATCGACGACCACCGCCACGGCCTGCCCGATCTGTGGATGAGCCACCGCGGCAGCCTCTACTTCGGCCAGTTCGATCCTGGCGCCGCGCACCTTCACCTGCGCATCACCACGACCTAGGTACTCTAGGCGACCCTCGACGGTCCAGCGCCCGAGGTCACCCGTGCGGTACACACGAGCCCCGTCGAGCGCCGCCACTTCGACGAAACGCTCCGCCGTCAGCACTGAACGGTTCAAATAGCCATTAGCAATGCCCTCGCCGCTGATACAGATCTCCCCGAGCAAGCCCGTGGGCACGGGGTCTAACTCCTGGCTGAGGAGGTAGATCTGCGTGTTGGCGATCGGGTGGCCGATGGGCACGGACGCCGCCGTGTCCCGCGGCGGATCGAAGCGGTGGATCATGCAGCCGACGGTGGCTTCCGTCGGGCCGTATTCGTTGTAGAGGGCGAGCGTGGCGGGGAACTGCTCGAGAACGGCGCGCGCAAGATCCGTCTTCAGATCTTCGCCGCCGAGAATCAGGGTGCGGATTCGCTCCGCCCTACCACCAAGTTCACGGATCAGCTCCAGGTGCGCTGGCGTGAGTTTGACCACGTCCACCGCGTCCTCTTCAAACACGCGCAGCACCGGTAGATCGTTCTCGCCCTGATCTGGGTAGACGGCCACGGAACCGCCGCACAAGAGCGGCGTGTAGATACTCGTCACCGTGAGATCCACGGCGAGTGAGGTGTGCAGGGCGAAGTCCTGCGGGCCCCTTGCGCAATACTGACCGCGCGCCCACACGAGGTAGTTGCTGAGCGCTGCGCGGGAGATTTGCACCCCCTTGGGCGTGCCGGTAGAGCCGGAGGTGTAGATGAGGTAGGCAAGATCGCGCGGCGTGCCCGTGGGCTGCACAGGGGCGGCATGCTCCGGCGCCAACGCACCATCGATGTACGGATACCGCGATGGGGCCAGCCCCCGCAGGTGGCTTGGCGCGAGCACCCCCGTCAAGCGCAGGGGCGAGTTAGTCAGATCGTCTAGGATCGCCGCGATGCGGGCCGGGGGATGGCGCGTATCGAGGGGCAGGTAAGCGCCGCCCACGCGCAGGCTTGCCAACATCGCCACGACCGCCTCTGGGGATCGTGGCAGCGCCAAGGCCAGCACCGCACCCGGACCATGCCCGTAGGACTGCAGGTAGCTAGCGAGATCATTCACACGCCGGTCGAGTTCCGCGTAGCTCCACGTTTGACTGCCGCAGCGCATGGCAGGGGCCCGTGCCGTCCGCGCCACCTGCGCACGGAAGGCCTCGTCGACGCCCCCTGCCTCGCCCAGCGCCACCTGGGCCGTGTCGTTGAAGGTGACCAGCTGCTGCTGGCGCTGCGCTCGGGTGGAGAGATCGCAGCGGCGAATCGGCTGATCCAACTCGCGCAGCAAGCCATCGAGGATCGCCAGGAAGTGCTGCAGCAGCAGGTCGTGCGCGGCGGGCGAAAACACGCCTTCGTTCGCATCCAGGTCGAGGCACAGCTCGCCGCTACCGTCGAAATCATGGACCTGCACGCGCAGCTTATGGGCAGCATCGCCCGCGCCAGCGTGGACCCAATCGGTCTCCACGCCCAAGCCGCGCGGGGCCTGCATGCGTGCTGTGACGAAGTTCAGCAACACGTCGTAGGCGTTGTTTCCGGCCGGGGTGCTGGTACCCGGCAGGCCGTGGCGCAAGGTGTCGATCACAGCCTGCCCCACGCTCGCCGCCAGGGCGGAGAAGGTCTCCTCGCCCTCGACCTCCACGATCAGGGGATAGACCTCCATAAAGAGGCCCGGCGTGCGCTTATCGCGGGTCGAGAGTCGGTTGTGCATGGGTACACCCAGGCACAGTCGCTGCGCCCCGCTGATCCGCTGCATCAGGGCCAGCACGGCGGTGGCCGTGAGGCGAAAGAGGCTGAGCTCTTCGTTCAGCAGCTGCAGGCCAGGTGTCGCCGCGAGCGTCCGCAGGGCCGCCGAGCGCTCGGCCCCGAGGGGGTAGCGCAAACGACGGGTTCGCGAGTTACGGCCAACGCCACCAGTGCTGCCGTAGAAGTGCTGTCGGTCGGTGGGCTTGGCGAGCAGCGCCTCCCAATAGCGTCGCGCGCCCGCCTGGGCCTTTCGATCGCGCGAGTCGCGCTCACGGGCAACATAGTCTGCGTAGGCCGGAACCTCCGCCGCGTTCGCCTCACCCTCGTAGTGAGCGGTCATGCGTTCGCACAGCAGGGCGCACGCCCACGCATCGCTCACCAGGTGGTGGAGCTTCAGGAACCACACGTGGTGCGTCTCGCTTATACGCAGAAGCGCAGCCTCGTACAGACAGCGCGAGAGGGTAGAGGGCACCCGGGCGCGTTCGTGTATCCAACGCTCGCACGCCGCCTCGGCGTCGTCGAGGGAAGCGAAGTCTATAGACCTGAGCGAGGGCAACTCGTCTGGGCCAAGCACCTCCTGCTGCGGTATGCCGTCCTCATCACGCAGCACGGTGCGCAGGGCGTCGCACTCGCCAAGCACAGCGTCGAACGCGCGAGCGAATCGATCGCCATCGAGGGCGCCGCGCAAGCGGTAGGCGAACACCATGTTGTAGAGCGGCGAGGCGGGCTCTACCTGCTGCCCCATCCAGATCAGGAACTGGCTACGGGTGAGATTGCTGGCGGCCTCGATATCGTCGATCCATCGGCCGGTGAGCGCATCACCGGTCGACGTGTCGACGGTCATTGCGTCGCAGCTCCTTGGCCTTGACGCGCCTGGAGGTAGGCCACGAGCACGTCTACGGAGCGGAAGTTCTCGATCGTGATGTGCTGCGGCGGCACGCTCATGCCGAGTTCGCTATCGATGAAGCTCACCAGGCGCATGACGCCGAGGGAGTCGAGGTAGCCGTCGACGAGCAGCTCATCGTCGCCGCCGATGGTCACATCATCCTGGTCCGCCAGGAGGTCGTCGTTGATGAAGTCGATTACTTGCTGTCGCATGCTGTTCACTGTGCTCGCGCTTGTGCTCGACCGGGGCTCAAGCAGGCTGCGCGTTGTTGTTGTCGCTGTGGGCTTCCGCCAGCTGGCGTAGCGCACGTCGATCCACCTTACCCGAGGTGGTGCGGGGAAACTCGTCAACGACCGTCAGTGCTACGGGTATAGCATAGGCGGGCAGGCGCGCCTTGAGCGCGCGCTGCAGGGGTGCTGCCTCGAGCTGCCCGCCTGATGCCTGACGAGCCGAGGCGTGCACGGCCAAGGTGCCGGTGCCGTCGGTCACCGGGAACACGGCCGCTTCCTCTACCCCTTCGCAGGTCGCCAACGTGGCTTCGATCTCATCCAGATCTACGCGGCAGCCACGGGTCTTGATCAGGCGGTCCGCCCGACCGAGGAAGTCGAAATTGCCATCGTCACGGCGGATCACGATGTCACCGGTGCGATAGAAGCGATCCGGGGAGCAAGCGGGATAGCGTGAGACGTCGTGATAGGCCTTCGCCATTAGGTCCTCACGATTCCAATAGCCGCGCATCATGGTGGGGGCCCGGATCGCGAGCTCTCCCGTCTCACCCCGCGAGACCGTCCCGCCGTCGGCGTCGATGACCAACGCCTCTACGTTGTCGTAGGGCGTGCCGATCGGCAGCGACGGCGCATCGTCCGCTTCGATCGGCGGCACGTAGTAGCGGGTACAACCATTCACCTCCGTCGGGCCGTACACGTTGCAGAAGGAGACGTGAGGCAGGAGCTGCTGCAGGCGACGCAGGTGCTTGATGGTCATCGGCTCACCGCCGAAGAGCACGCGCGTGAGGGCCGGTAGGGGGCGCTCCTCGAGGGCCCGGCTGGTCACCAGCTGAATCAGGGCGAAGGGCACCGTGTAGAAGAGGGTTAGGGCCTCCTCCTCTAGCAGCTGCGCAAGGCTCGCGGGCATGCGCGCGTGCTCCTCGGGCACCATCACCATGGTGCAGGCGGCAAGGACGCCAGCGAAGTAGTCGAGGGTGGAGAGATCGAAGTGCAGAGGGGCGTAGTTACTGATGCGATCTTCCGACACCAGCTGGTGTTCGGTCGCTGACACCTCCGCCCAAGCCAGAGCGCTGCGGTGGGCGTGCATGATGCCCTTGGGCGTGCCCGTCGAGCCGGAGGAGTAGAGGATGTAGCAGGGATCTTGCTCGGTGACCGGCACGGCGGGGCCGTGCTCGCGGGCGCCGGCGGCGATCTGCTCCCAGGTGAGGCCTTCGCCGCCCTCTTGCTCCACGCCGATCACGTGCGCAAGCGTCTGAGTCGCCTCGCTGAGCTGGGCGAGCTGGCGACGACGCTTCGGCTCACTGATCAATACCGCTAGGCCACAGTCCTCCACGATGAAGGCGTGCCGCAGGGCTGGGGCACCGGGGTCGAGGGGCACGTAAGCGGCGCCGGCCTTCATGATGGCGTGGATGGCCACGGCACACGCGACGCCCTTGCCGAGAAGAACGCCCACGCGATCGCCACGACGCACCCCGCGGGCCACCAGCTCGTGGGCGAGCCCGTTCGCTTGGCGCACGAGGACTTCGTAGGTGAGGGCCTCACCCCGGCAACGCACGGCTTCGCGCGAGGGCTCGCGAGCCGCCGCATCGTCCACCAGGCGATGGAGCAGGTGGCGCATGGCTCGCCCTCGCCTCGCCCTACACGCCGAGCAGGCGCGCGATGACCTGGCGTTGGATGTCCGAGGTGCCGGAGTAGATCACCCCCCCGGCGGCATCGCGCAGGTCGCGCTCCACGCCCGCTTCGGAGAGATACCCTTTACCGCCGTGGATGCGGATGGCGTCCAGGCTCGAGGCGACGAAGGCCTCCGAGATGTGCAGCTTGGCCAAGGCGGCCTCGGCGGCCGACGCGCCACCGTTGTCCATCGACCACGCGGCGCGATAGAGCAGCAGGCGAGAAGTCTCCAGACGTAGCTTCATTTCCGCCAGGCGGTTGGAGATGCTCTGGTAGTTGGCGATCGGCTGACCGAACACTTCGCGCTTGCGGGCAAAGGCGACGCACTCGTCGAGCTGCCGTGCCATGGAGCCGACGTGGCTCGCGAAGATGAAGCTCCGCTCCCATTCCATCGAGTGCTGGAAAATGCTCTGCCCGGCACCGGCGGGGCCGAGCATGGCGTCCGCGGGCACTCGACAATTCTCTAGGGTGAGCTCGCCCATCGGGGCGGTGCGCAAGCCCATCTTCTGCTGGGGCTCTCCCCGCGTGAAGCCCGCCGTGCTCGCTTCGACGAGGAAGGCCGAAAGCCCCCACTGGCCGAGAGACGGATCCGTGGTAGCGAATACTATTGCTAGGTCGCAGGTGGGACCGAGCCCGATGTAGGTCTTGTGGCCGTTGAGCACGTACTCGTCGCCGTCTCGCTCAGCCACCGTGCTGAGGCCAAAAGCGTTAGAGCCAGAGGCCTCCTCCGTCATGCCGTGGGCACCGATGAGCTGACCGTTGGCGAGCCCCGGCAGGTAGCGCTGCTTCTGCTGCGGCGTGCCGAAGGTCTGGATGGGCTCCTGCACGGCCCAGATCTGGCCGTTCAAGCCGAGCGTTAGGCCATTGTCCGGGCACCCGTAGCCGATCGCCTCAAGCACCATGATCGTATCGACGGTGTTCAGGCCGCGGCCGCCATATTCCGTGGGGACGTTTAGGCCGAGCACGCCGAACTCGGCGCACTTGTGCCAATCGCCGCGCCAGTCGCTCTCGTCCTTGGCGCCGCGGTGGTCGCGCGCCACCAGGTCTGCGCCGAGTTCGCGGCTGGCGAAGTCGCGCGCCGCGTCGATGAGCTCTTGGCTCTGCGGGTCTACGGAGAAGTCCATCGTCTCTCGCTCTCAACTCTTCCCTAAGTACCGAGCGCTCAGCTCACCACGGCGGCTACCGCCTGGTCTACCTCGGCGAATTGATACGGGTTCAGGGGGTCGTCACTGATCGACTCGAGTTCGAGCTCGAGGCCTAGGTTGAACTGCTCCGCCCACTCTAGGGCTAGCTCCAGGGCCACGTGGTCCTCGAGGGCGAAACCGGTGGAATCGAACACCGTGAGGCGATCCTGATGGGCCTGCATGGTAGCCGCCTGCTTGGTGATCTCGAGTAGGTCGGGGCCGATCTGGTCGGCCTCGAGGCGCTGGCACTCCCCTTCCTTCATCGCCTGAGGCGCGTAGTCCGGGCACACGAGTGCGCGCTGCAGCAGCGCAATCGGCAGCTCCGTCTTGCCCGGGAAGTCGGCGCCGACGGCGTTGACGTGCAGCCCGGGCTGGCAGTTGCCATCGTCGACTACGGGGCCCGCACCGGCGGCCACGGAGGTGGCCGTGACGAGCATGTCCGAGCGCGCCACGATCTGCTCTGGCGTGGCCGGGACGATGTCGAGGGCGCGCGGTGACAGGCCCGCCACGCGCTTGGCGAAGGACGCTACCGCGGCGCCATCCACGTCGTAGATCAGCACCTGCTCCAGGGGGAAACAGCGGCTCAGGGCGTGTAGGTGACAGACCGCCTGAGCGCCGACGCCCACAATGCCCAGCACGCGACTGTCCGGCCGCGCGAGGATCTGACTGGCCACCGCCGAGGCGGCCGCCGTGCGCACGGCGGTGAGGAAGGTAGCGTCGCTCAGCCCGATGAGATGGCCCGTATCCGTGTCGTAGGCACCGACCGTGGAGAGGATCGTCGGCACCTGGAAGGCGCTCGGGTTGCGCGGGTGGTAGCCCACCATCTTCACGGTGACCCGACGCCCCGCCTCCATCACGGGCATCCACTCGATCAGGCCAACCCGGGGCTGCTCGTAGGTGTACCCGTCGCGCACGCGCACCTGGAAGCGCTGCGTGTCGAACTCGCGACAGGTCTGGGCCAAGCGCTCGATCATGCGACCCATGATTTCGTCCAGTCCAACCTCGGCGACGAGCGCCGCGAGGTCCTGGCTCCTTATTATTCTCGTCTTCATAACTTGACCCAGAGCCTTCCCTAGAATCGCAGAGTGAACGTTGCCCTTAGCTGGCGCGGCTCCACCGGATGGATGTGCACGTCTTCTACACCTTCACCGCTGCTGCCAGCGCCGCAGACCGCCTGCGGGTCCGTCGGTAGGCAAGAAGCGAAGAAGTAGGAGATGTCCGGGTCGTTGGAGTCGAACAGGTTGAAGGCATCGACCGCCACTTCGAAGCGCTCGCGACGGTAGCCGGCACGCAGGTTCACCACGGAGGTGGAGTCGGCCATCACGCTGCCGTCTTCGGTCAGGGGGCTATCGCCGAAGTGGCGGAAATAGACGCCGCCGAAGGGGCCGCTCGGCAGGTCGAAGCTGAAGCCGCTGGTGATCACCCGACCGACGGAGCCCGGGATCTCATCGCCGTTGTCGAACTCCGAGTCCGTGAAGGCGATGTCCGCATCGAAGGTGAGGAACCGGTTGATGCGGTAAAAGTTGCTCCACTCTACGCCCACCCGGCGCGAGGAGCCGCTCGGCTCCGTGGTGCCCGCATCGCCGACGAACAGCAGCTCCGAGTCCAACTCCAGCCACCAGACGGCGAGGGTCGATTGGAGGCCGGGGATGGCCGCCGTGCGAACACCCACCTCGGCGCCACGCGACTGCACCAACGGAGTGACGGGATCGGCGGGTTCGCCGCTGGCGGGGTCGATTCGGGTGACCGTGCCGCGCGCGTCGTTGCTGTGGAAGGCCTCGCCCGCGTTCAGGTAGATCTCCGTGTCGCGGAAAGGCCCGAACACCAGGGTCGCCTTGGGCTGCACCAGGCCATCGCTTTCGTCGCCCACATTGGCGGCGATGTTGCTCTCGTCGATATCGAACCAATACTGGTTCGCGCGCAGGCCCAAGGTGGTGCGCATCCAGGGCGTTAGCTCAATAGTGGTGTCCGCGTAGACGCCGATATTGGTCTGGCTGCCCTCGTCCTCGCGCACCGTGGAGAACGGGTCGCGTGCCACGCTGCGCAGGAGGGCCACGTCGTAGATCTCGTCGTGGCGCAGCTGCGTGCCCACGCGGGTGACCCATTCGCGGCCGAAGAGTTGGTTGGTGAACTCGTACTCGAAGCTACCGCCCACGATTAGGCGCCGATCGCGCTGGGTGATCTGATCGCCGTTCTCGGGATCGTCGAGGAAGTAGGTGAAGTTCGAAAAGAGTTCGAAGTCCGAGGCGACGGCGTAGGCGTTGCCGCGGAAGCCTCCGCCGTTGGCCGGATCGCCAGCAAACTCAAAGTTGAGGCTGTAGCGCTCGCTCTCACCGCCCAGCGTCGGGTCGATATTACCTAGCGGTGAAATTAGGCCTTGCTCGATGGCACGGGTAGGCACCTGATCCGTGGAGTTCCAGTCGGCCGCGTAGGCAGAGGCGGACAGAGAGAGAAAGGTGTCACCGACGTGGCCGGAAATGCGGGCGAAGCCGTTGACCTTTTGGGCATCGTTGTCGAGTTCCCAGGGGCCGTCGTACTGCTGGAGCTCCAGGGCGGCGAGGATGTTGGCGTCGCCAGCGAACTGCTTCGACCCGGCGAGGACCGTGCGGTAGAAGCCGAATTCGCCCAAAGTGGCCTCGATGACAGGCGAGGCCAGGGAGTCCTGGAGCGTGTAGCGAGCGTAACCGGCGGAGGAAAAGTCGCCGATGTCGGCGTAGTAGGGGCCCTTGCCGAAGTCGACCGTCTTCACGAGCTCGGGAATGATCGGGTTCAAGTCGAGGTAACCCTGGCCATGGCCGTGGGTCGGCAGGTTCAGGGGCACGCCGTCGACAAAACCGGCGAAGTCTGTGCCGTGATCGAGGTTGAAGCCGCGCAGGAAGTACTGATTAGCCTTGCCGGGCCCCGAGTGCTGGGTCACGGCGGCGCCGGGGATCGCCTCGAGCAGCTCGCCCACGCGCAGGGTGGGCCTCGCGGCGAGATCGTCCTGTCCGATAAAGCCCTGGGAAGCCGAGGTGGCGACGCCGATGAGGCTAGTGGAGCGGCCGGTGACGATCACCTCTTCGTCCACATCCTCTTCGTGGGCGTAGGCGCCCCCGGCGCTGAGCAGCGTGGCGGCGAGCAGCACGCTGGCGAGGTGGCGCAGCGCAAAAGCTGAGTTCGAGTCCGTCGTGGAGTCGTCCGGTCTGGCGCCGGATGCTGGTCTGGTACGCACGTCCATGTCCTCTGTGTGTTTTTGCGGCTGCCTTCTATTCGCTGGCAAGGCCGCGTCCGATCCTCGTGGGTTCCAGTCTATAGCCGAGATGTAGCAATGAGGCGACGAACGGTCGTTTATACGCGAACAACGACGGCAGTCTTGGGGTGGCGGCAGCTATTGCGGCGGTTATGTTTGATCGACGAGCGTTTCAGCAATCAACGCCGCTAGTGTCCTGCGTTGGGCGTTCATCGCGACACGTGCAGGGGATTTCGTTCCTGGGCGCAGCGTGGCAACGTGCGCGGCAGGCCTCCCATGAGGAGAAGAAACCGGCTTCTGGGGGAAGCGGCCTCAACGAACTTCTAGCTCGAGACGATCAACACAGCGGAAGCAGCGAGGCGATCAGGCGATCGATCTCCGAGGGCGTGTTGAAATAATGCACGGACGCACGCACCACCGCCGTGAGTCCGCGCTGCTCGAACCATACGAGGTTGCCGGAGCCACTCGCCACGGACACGTTCACGCCTCGCTTGCCCAGCCCGGCCTTGAGTGCCTCCGCCTCGCGCCCCGCCACCGTAAAGGTGACGATGCCGCAGCGCTCGTGGCCGCCATCCACCACCTCGACACCGGGCACACCCCCGAGAGCACCGCGCAGCGTTTCCGCCAGGTACTGCACCCGGGCGTAGATCGAGGCGAGGCCGAGATCTGAGGCATAGCGTAGGGCCACGGCGAGCGCCGCCTGGCCGGCGCAGTAGCGCTCCCAGCACTCGAAGCGTCGGGCGTCGTCGCGCATGGTGAAGCGCTCGGCCGAATTCAACTCGGCCGCGTGCTGGTCGAGGAAGGGCGGATCCAACCGATCGAGAAACTCACGGCGCACGTAGAGCAGCCCCGTGCCGCGCGGGCCGCGCAGGTATTTGCGACCGGTGCCGGAGAGCATGTCGCAGCCCAGGGCCTGCACGTCCACGGGCATTTGGCCAAGGGATTGGCAGGCATCGAGGAGGTAGGGCACCTCGTGGGCCCGCGCCAGGGCGCCCACCGCTGCCGCCGGATTGACCAACCCGTTGCCCGTCGGCACGTGGCTAAGGGCGATCAGTCCGACCGGCCGGGAACGATCGCCGAGCCGTTGCGCCAACCACTCGAGGTCGACGACGCCGGCCTCGTCATCCGCCATGAACTCCACCGTAAAGCCGCGTCGCGCGGCCTGGTGTCGCAGGGCGATGACGTTTGAGCCGTACTCGCTAAGGGGCGTGAGCACCGTATCGCCCGCGCCCAATGCAAGACCGTAGAAGGCCATGTTCCAGGCGCGGGTGGCGTTTTCAACATAGGCCACCTCGTGCGCCTGGCAGTTGAGCAGCTCAGCGGCGGCACGGTAGAAGTCCTCGAGCTCATCACGCCGCGCGGCCTCCACCTCGTAGCCGCCCCGCAGCTCTTCGTCGCGCAACCAATCCGTCAGGCGATCGACCACGGGCGCGGGCATGAGCGAGGCGCCAGCGTTATTGAAGTGGCAGCTGTGCTCGAGGCCTCGCGTGTCACGACGGACTTGCTCCAGGGGGAACTCGCTCACGACTTGCGCCCCTGCACAGCGGTGGCGACATCAGCGCCCGGCGCAGACGCCGGCCGCCGTAGGATCACCACGTTGCCGAGGAGCGCCAAGGACACGCCGGCAAGCAGCCATGGCGTCACGGCGAGGCCCTCGAACAGGGCCGAGAGGATCAGCGCGACAATCGGGAACATCACGACCACGTACCCAGCCCGGTGAGCCCCGATGCGTCCCAGCAGGGTCAGGTAGGTGCCGAAGGCGATCACCGAACCGAAGACCGCAAGGTACACGAGGGAGATCACGTAGGCAGGAGACGAATCGAAGGTGAATGCATCGCCGCGTGCTAGGGCGAACAGGAGCTGCCCCAAGGCGCCGTAGGCCATACCCCAGGCATTGCTCTGCACCACCGGCAGCGACTGCCTGGAGCCCCACTGCGCGGCCATATTGCCGAAGGACGCAATCGTAGCGCCCACCAACGAGTACATCACCCCGATCATCACGCTGCCGCTGAACCCCGTGGTAGCAAGCTCCGGCCAGAACAATACGACGATCCCCGCCAGGCCCAAGACTGCCCCCAGCCACACGCGCCCCTCGATGTGGGTACCGAAGATGAGACGCGAGTTGATGATGTTCACCCACAGGAGCATGGAGAACAGGATGGCGTTCAGGGCAGAGCTGATGTGGAACTGCGCCTGGTAAGCCGCCGCGTAGTTGAGGCCGAACAGGAGCAGACCGAGAAGCAGAAACACCCGATGGGCGCGCCAACCGAAGCGCATCGGCAGGCCACGCCACCAGCACCAGGCGAAGAGCACGGCCGCTGCCAGCACGTAGCGGTAGACCAGCGACACCGCTGGGCTTACCTCGCCGAGCTGAAACTCGATGGCGAACCAGGTCGAGCCCCAAATCAGCACGGACGATAGGTAGAGGAATAGATCGCTCAAGCGCCGCCCCGTTCGCTCAAAAACCCGCGCAGGGCAGCACCCGTGAGTGAGGCACGCTTGCGCGCCGCCACCGCCTCCGGCGTGCCGCGGGACACGATGCGCCCGCCCCCTTCCCCGCCTTCGGGGCCAAGATCGATCACCCAGTCAGCCTCGGCGATCACATCTAAGTTGTGCTCGATCACGATCACCGTGTTGCCCGCATCCACCAGGCGATGGAGCACGCGGATCAACTTCTCCACATCCGCCATGTGAAGACCCACGGTGGGTTCATCGAGCACGTAGAGCGTGCGCGGCAAGGAGCGGCGCGCGTGACCGCCGGGTGCAGCACGCGCCAACTCGAGCTGCTCGATGCTCGGCGCCTTGGCCAACTCCGTCACCAGCTTTATGCGCTGCGCCTCACCGCCGCTTAAGGTGGGGCTACGCTGGCCAAGGGTGAGATACCCAAGTCCTACGTCCTGCAGCAAGCTGAGGGTCTTGAAGAGCTTCGGATGAGACTCGAAAAAGGGCGCCGCCTCATCAATGCTCATCGCCAGCACATCGGCGATGCTCCGATCGCGGTAGCGCACGGCCAGGGTCTCGCTGTTGTAGCGCGCCCCGTCGCAGCGCTCGCAGCGTACTTCCACATCCGGCAGGAAGTTCATCTCCACCTTGCGTACGCCCTGCCCCTCGCAGGCCTCGCAGCGCCCGCCGCGCGTGTTGAAGGAGAAGCGGCTCGGCGTGTAGCCGCGGATACGCGCTTCGGGCGTGTCCGCGAAGAGGCGACGGATGTAGTCGAAGATGCCCACGTAGGTGGCCGGGCAGGAGCGCGGTGTCTTGCCGATCGGCGTCTGGTCCACCTCGAGCACGCGATCGATGTGCTCCGCGCCTTCAAAGGATCCGCAACCGAACAGGACCGGCGCCTTGCGTTTGGGCTTGCCCGTCCCAGCGATGAGATTCGTAAGGTTCCGGTACAGCACGCCGCGCACGAGGCTGCTCTTGCCACTGCCGCTCACACCGCTCACACAGACCAGACGCTGCAGGGGTAGCTCAACGCTGACGTTGCGAAGGTTGTTCAGGCGCGCGCCGGCGATGCGCAGAGAATGCTCCGCCCTTGGCCGCCGCGCCATCAGCGGGTGCACGAGGGGCTTGGCCAGGAGCTGCCCCGTCACCGAGCGCTTGGCGCGCGCCACCTGCTTCGGCGTTCCCTGAGCCACCAGCTCACCGCCGCGCGAGCCCGCGCCAGGGCCAAGGTCGATGACATGGTCGGCAGCGCGTATCGTGTCTTCGTCGTGCTCCACCACCACCACCGTGTTGCCCTTGCGTTGGAGCTGCTGCAGCGTGTCGAGGAGCATCGCATTGTCGCGCGCATGAAGGCCGATCGTGGGCTCATCGAGGATGTAGCACACGCCGCGCAGATTGGAGCCGAGCTGCGAGGCGAGGCGCAGGCGCTGGGCCTCACCGCCGCTCAAGGTAGGTGCTGGACGATCGAGGGCGAGGTAACCGAGCCCCACCTGCTGCATGAAGTCCAGACGCGCTCGCAGCTCCGCTAGCACGTCGCGGGCGATCTCCTCGTCTCGACCGCTCAGCCTGAGGCGGTCGAAGAACGTACGGGCCGCGGCTACGGACATCTCGGTGAGATCGGCGATTGAGTGATCGCGGAAGCGCACGCTAAGCGCTTCGCGGCGCAGGCGCTTGCCATTGCAGCTCGGACACACTTCGGGCTCGCCATCGTTGACCGCCGCTTCCGTGACCCAACTGCCCTCTTCGCCGCTCACGTCCTCGTCCATATCGCGCAAGATCTGCCCGGTACCGAAGCAGCTCTCGCACCACCCGTGGCGCGAGTTGTAGGAGAACAAGCGGGGATCGAGCTCCGGGAAGCTCTTACCGCAACCGGAGCAGGCGCGGCGAGTGGAGTAGAGCACCTCGTCGTCGCGGTTCGCATCGGACCGGTTCGCCTTTTTCTTCCGCTTCTTCCTTCCCGTAGCGCCCGGCTCTCCCGCACAGCAGGACTTTTGCACCGGCGCGATGCGTGCCAAACCGCCGCCGTGCTCCATCGCCTCGCGAAGGGCTTCACGCAGCGCGTCACGATCGCTCACCTTCACCCTGAGCTGTCGCACGGGAAGGTCGATGTCATGCTCCTGGAAGCGTTTGAGCCGGGGCCAGTCGTCGGTTGGGGTGAGCACGCCGTCGACGCGCAGGTGCTCGTAACCGCGACCCGAGGCCCACTTGGCGAGGTCCGTGTAGTACCCCTTACGTGCAACGACTAGGGGCGCGAGCACGCTTACCTCTTGCCCGCGGTAGCGCGAGAGCACCTGGCCGAGCACCGCCTCCAGCGTTTGTGGCTCGATCGGAATATCGCAGTCCGGGCAGTAGGCCGTGCCCAGCTTGACGAACAGCACGCGCAGGAAATGGTAAAGCTCGGTCATAGTGGCCACCGTGCTCTTAAAGCCACCGCGGCTGGTGCGTTGTTCGATGGCGACCGTCGGCGGAATACCGTGAATTGCATCCACATCCGGCCGTGTCGAGGGTTGCACGAATTGGCGCGCGTAGGCGTTCAGCGACTCTAGGTAGCGGCGCTGGCCCTCACCGAACAGGATGTCGAAGGCGACGGTGCTCTTGCCGCTGCCACTCACGCCGGTGATCACCGTGAAGCGATCACGCGGCACCTCGACGTCGACACCCTTCAAGTTGTGCTCACGGGCGTTTCGAATGCCGATAGCCTTGGAACGCCTTATCCGAGCGGGTGCTTGCTTTGCAGCAGCTGGGGAACGCTTCGCCTTGGCGGCAGCACGCACAGCAGCATCGGCGTTGCGCAGGGACTTCCCGGTGTGGGAGGCGCGCGCCTTGCGAATGGCGGCTGGCGTACCCGCGAACACCACCTCGCCACCGGCTGTGCCACCTTCCGGTCCCAAATCGATCAACCAATCCGCCGCGTCGATCACGTCCAGGTTGTGTTCGATGACCACCAGCGAACCGCCGTCCTCCACCAACGCCGCGAAGGCGCGCAAGAGCACGCTCACATCCTCGAAGTGAAGGCCTGTCGTCGGTTCGTCGAAGAGATAGAGCGTGCTGAGTCCATGGTCTTCGTCACGCTTACGCGAACGGCGACGTTTGGCCGCCTCGGCGAGATGACCCGCCAACTTCAAGCGCTGTGCCTCACCCCCACTGAGCGTCGGTACGGGCTGACCGAGGCGAACGTAACCAAGGCCTACATCCACCAGCGGCGCCAGGGCGCGCTGCACTTCCGCCTGGTCGGAGAACACGGCGAGGGCGTCTTCCACCGTCAGCTCGAGGACGTCAGAGATGCTCCAGGAGGCATCGTTTCCATCGTCCCGCGACCAGCGCACCTCGAGCACATCTTCGCGATAGCGCTTGCCATCGCAGGTGGCGCAGCGTAAGTACACGTCGCTCAGGAACTGCATCTCCACGTGTTCGAAGCCGGTGCCTCCGCAGTCGGGACAACGGCCGTCGCCCGCGTTGAAGCTAAAGGCGCCGGCCGTGTAGCCGCGTGCCTGCGCCAGCGGGGTGGCGGCGAAGAGCTTGCGGATGCCGTCGAAGGCGCCTACGTAGCTGGCGGGATTCGAGCGCGTGGTCTTGCCGATCGGCGATTGATCCACGAGCACCACATCGCGCAGCTGCGCGGCGCCCTCAACACGCTCATGGCTGCCGGGTAGCTCCGTAGCCCGCCCGAAGTGCTTGGACAGGGCGCGGTAGAGCACATCGTGAATCAGGGTCGATTTGCCGCTGCCGCTTACCCCAGTCACGCAAACGAGGCGTCCGAGCGGCAAGCTCACGTCAATGTTGCGCAGGTTGTGCTCGCGCGCGCCGAAGACGCGCAGATCGCCAAGATCCTCCTGGCGCAGTATCGGTGCATAGGGCGTAAGGTCTGGCGGCTCGCCGCGCAGGTGCGGTGCCGTGGCGCTGCGCGTAGAGCGCAGGAGCTGCGTGGGCGTGCCTTCGAAGACCACCGTACCGCCTCGCTCGCCGGGCCCGGGGCCAATGTCGACCACGCGGTCTGCGGCGCGAATCACGTCGGGGTCGTGCTCGACGACGAGCAAGGTGTTGCCTGCGTCACGCAGGCGATGCAGCACACGGACCAGACGGTCGACGTCGCGGGCGTGCAACCCTATGCTTGGCTCGTCGAGAACGAACAGGGCATTGACCAGCGAGGTGCCTAGGGCCGTCGTCAGGTTTATTCGCTGTACCTCCCCACCACTCAAGGTTCGCGACTGGCGATCGAGGCTCAGGTAACCGAGACCCACGTCGCTCAAGAACCTCAAGCGCGAGCGGATCTCCTCGTAGAGCAACTCCATCGCCTCGTCGGCTTCGATCGCTATGGCGTCGAAAAACGTGCCGAGGTCATCAAGGCTGAGCTGCATCAGGTCGTGCACACACAGCCCGGGCAGCTTCTCGCGCTGGTCGCGTGGCAGGAGCGGCAGATCGAGGTCGTCGGTGGCCACGGGCTGAAAGCGCTGAGCGGGCGGCAGCACCGCATCGGCTTGCTCTTGCGTACCCAAGCGCCAGGCGAGCGCTGGGCGCTTCAAGCGGGCGCCGCCGCAAGACTCGCAGGTGTCGTAGCTGCGGTAGCGCGACAGCATCACCCGCACGTGCATGCGGTAGGCGCGGCCCTCGAGCCAATCGAAGAAGCGACGCACGCCGTACCAGTGGCCACCATCCCAGTCGCCATCGCCCTCCAACACCCACGCGCGCTCGGCGTCCGTGAGATCGCACCAGGGCGTGTGCATATCGATGCCGACGCGCTTAGCGTGCTTGGCAAGATCACGCTGACACTCGCGGTAGCTCTTGCTCGTCCACGGCTTGATCGCGCCCTCGGCGAGGGACAGCGACTCGTTGGGGACCACTAGGGCGTAGTCGATCCCCATCGTGCGACCGAAGCCGCGGCAGCTATCGCAGGCCCCGATCGGTGAATTGAAAGAGAAGGTGTTGGGAACGGGTGTCTCGTAGTCGATATCGCAGTGAGCGCAGTGAAACTGATCGGAGAAGTGCGCCGTGTCCGCGGCCTCGCCGTGCTCGTCCAGTAAGCGCACGAAGGCCCGGCGGCTACCCCGACGTAGCGCGGCCTCGAGGGCTTCCACCAGGCGTCCCCGATTGTCGGTCCGCAAGCGCAGTCGATCCTGAATTACCTCCAGGCGCCCATCGCTCACCGCGGCGTAGCGCGTGTAGCCCTGGGCCTTGAGCAGGGCTTCCACCTCCTCCTGGGTGAAGTTCTCCGGCACGCGCACGTAGAAGCCGACGATGGCTCGCACCTCGCCGTGCGTGTCGATCAACTCGCCGGCCGCCTGCACGGGATCGTCCTTGCGCACCGGCCGGCCGCAGCCCTCGCAGTAAAGCTCCGCCATCCGCGCGAAAAGCAGCTTTAGATGGTCATTGAGTTCGGTCATCGTGCCCACGGTGGAGCGCGAGGTCCGCACGGGGTTGGTCTGATCGATAGCGATGGCCGGCGGGATACCCTCGATCCGCTCGGCGCGCGGCTTATCCATGCGATCGAGGAACTGGCGCGCGTAAGGCGAGAAGGTCTCTACGTAGCGTCGCTGCCCTTCGGAGTACACCGTATCGAAGGCGAGCGAAGACTTGCCCGAGCCGCTCACGCCGGTGATGACGATAAGCTGGCCCAGGGGCAGATCGATATCGACACCCTTCAGATTGTTCTGACGGGCGCCGCGGACGAGGATGGCGTCTTGGGTCATGGCGCTCGCGAGGGCCGCACGCAGGACAGGCGACGATAGGGGGGCGGTCTGCGGCCGGTCAAGGCTTGACACAGGGCGGTCAACGGCCCCGTTTTCCGCGATAATCCCGTCCTTCCCGAAGCTGTTGGCAATGCAGGAGTCTGGACCCGTGAACGATGTCGTACGCTTGGAGTGGCCGAGCCTTCAGATCGGCTTGATTCGCGTGGCTAACCCCCCGGTGAACGCCATCTCCCACGCTGTACGCCTGGGCCTGGTGGCCGCCGTAGAGGAGGCAGCCAAACGAGCCGAAGCGCAGATGCTGGTGCTCGCTTGCGACGGGCGTACCTTTATGGCGGGCGCCGACATCCGCGAGTTCGGCAAGCCCTGGGAACCGCCTGGCCTGCCAGAGGTTGTCGATGCGCTCGAAGCCTCACGCTTGCCCATCGTGGCGGCAATTCATGGCAATGCCCTGGGCGGGGGCTTGGAAGTTGCGCTCGGCTGCCACTTTCGGGTGGCGGTCGCAGGGGCGCGCCTCGGTTTCCCCGAGGTCAACCTCGGCCTGATCCCCGGTGCTCAGGGCACACAGCGGGCACCGCGCCTGATGGGGGTGAGCGACGCGCTCGGCATGATTGTCACGGGCAAGCCTATTCGCGCCGAACGGGCGGTCGAGCTCGGCCTGCTCGACGCGGTGGTGCCACTCGAAGCAGGAGAAGACGGACCGGTCGCCGCTGCCATCGCCTTCGCCGCCGCCCACAGCGACCAACCCCCACGGCGCCTGAGCGAAGTCGCGGTACCCGCCCTCGATCAGGCGCCAGCCGTGCTCGATGCTGCCCGCGAACGGCTCGAGCGGGAGGCGCCTGGCCAGACGGCGCCGGCCTTCGCTGTGCAGGCAGTGGCCACCCTCCTTGAGCACGGCACAGGCGGCACACGGGCGGCCTTCGACGAGGGCGTCGCCGTCGAGCGGGACCTATTCCAGCAAGCGCTCGCGTCACCCCAGTCCGCGGCCCTGCGACACGTATTCTTCGGCGAGCGCGAAGTAGCCCGGGTGCCCGGCGTCGATCGGGAGACATCCGTGCGCGAGATCCGCCAAGCGGCAGTGATAGGTGGCGGCACCATGGGCACTGGGATCGCCATTTGCCTTCTGGATGCGGGCGTCGAGGTCTGCATGGTGGAGCGAGATTGGGCACCACTTACCAAGGCCTTCGACGCCATTCAAGCGCACTACGAAAGGGCCGTGACGAAGGGGCGAATTCCCGAGGCGGTGGCCGAGCAGCGCACTCGCCAGCTACGGGGCGAGCGTGACCTCGCCGCCCTGGGCGATGTGGACCTGGTGATCGAGGCGGTCTTCGAGGACATGTCCCTAAAGCAGGATATTTTCCGTCGCCTCGACGGGATCTGCCGCGACGGTGCAATCCTCGCCACCAACACCTCAACGCTGGACGTGGATGAGATCGCCGCGGTGACCTCGCGCCCTAGCGACGTGCTTGGCCTGCACTTCTTCAGCCCTGCCAACGCAATGCGCCTGCTGGAGATCGTGCGCGGGGCTAAGACCGACAACGAGGTGCTCGCCACCGCACTAAAACTCGGCAAGCGCTTGCGCAAGGTCAGCGTAGTCTCCGGTGTCTGCCGTGGGTTCATCGGCAACCGCATGGTGGACCCGTACCTGCGGGAGATGAACCAGCTGCTGCTCGAGGGTGCATCTCCAAGTCAGATCGATGCGGCAATGGAGACCTTCGGCTGTGCCCTTGGGCCGTGTAAGGTGAGCGACCTTGCGGGTATCGACGTCGGCTATCGTATTCACCAGCATCTCCCGGAAAGACCGGCCGACCCAGGCTTCTTCGTACTGGAGGGAGCGCTGGTCTCCCGCGAGCGCCTCGGGCAGAAATCCGGCGCCGGCTTTTACCGCTACGAGCCCGAGGCCCCCTACAGGGCGCTCCCGGACCCGCAGGTGGATGCCCTGATCGCGCAGACCGCTGGAGATCTTGGCATCACCCGTCGATCGATCGACGCCGAGGAGATCGTTGAACGCTGCCTACTCGCACTGATCAACGAAGGGGCCCGCGTTCTCGACGACGGCATCGCCCTGCGATCGGTCGATATCGACATCATCTACGTGAACGGCTACGGATTTCCCGCCTGGCGCGGCGGTCCGATGTTCCACGGCGACACCCTGGGCGCCAAGCACGTGAGTGCGCGCCTACGCGCACTCGGCGAGCGCCTTGGCAACGAGCACGGCTACTACGACGTTGCACCCCTCGTGCAACGCTTGGCCGACACAGGCGAGTCCTTCCAGTCAGTCAAGGCACCGGGCCTGAAGTAGCACGCGTGGTTCGCCCGCTAACGCTCGGGCGAGCACGGCCGACGCACGGAAAGGCAAAGATACTCATGTTCGGCCAACGCTGGCCGGCAGCGCCGCAGCGAACGGCTTTGTTAGGAAGAGCCACAAGGCAGCGTCGTAGTAGACTGGGCACTTCGAACACACGGCACGATGCTCAATGGCTGATCTGATACTCGTTCGCCACGGACAAGCGAGCTTCAACACCGCCGACTACGATCGCCTGTCACCGCTGGGCACCCAGCAGGCTGAGGCGTTGGCGCAATTCTGGCTCTCGCGAGACATCGCGTTCGATGAGGTAGTCACAGGAACCCTGGCGCGCCAGCAGCAGACCGAGCGCACCTTCGCGCGAGTCTACGCCAAGGCGGGCCTGGCTTGGCCTACGCCCTCGGAGTTGTCCGGTCTCGATGAGTTTCCGGCGGAGAAAGTGGTGCGCAAGCTCACTCCAGAGCTTTGCCTGCGCGACCGTGAGGTGAGGCGCCTGTACCGGCGCTACGCCCGCGGTGGTGATGATGCGGATGAGGCGCTGATGGGGTTGGTCATGCGTGTTTGCGAGTACTGGGCGCGCGGTAGTGTGGCCACACCGGTCTCACCGAGCTGGCCGCAGTTTCGTCAGCAGGTGGAAGATGTGCTGGGCGCCTTACGCGAGCGCACGGCGCTGGGCCGCCGGGTGCTAGCGGTGACGTCCGGCGGAGTGATCAGCGTGGCCATGCATCTGGTCAGTGGCGACTCACTCGAGGAGGCGATCGCGCACAACTGGAACATCCCGAACGCATCGCGCACGGCCTTTTGCCGAGCTGAGCAGGCAGGAGAGCTCCTCCTGACCGAACGAGCCGCGGTGGACCATCTGGAAGACGCGTTACAAACCCTGCGCTAGGCGAGCTCGCGCTCGCGCCGACCGCGACTCGCGGGTTGCTCGCCCGTGTCCGTGCCCACCTGATCGACCAGGATCGGGTTGCCGTCCGGATCCGATAGGAAGAAGTGCGACCCAAAGGTATCGTCGGGAACCTCTACGCCGTTGCCACGCAGCTGCTCGATCACCCGCCCGAGACTGCTGGGGCGGAAGGTGAGCACATTCCGGGGGAACATTCCCTGGAACAACCCAATGCGCGCGGAGCCGTTGGATAGCACGACCCAGTTGTCAGCGCGATGATCATCCACGACCTCGAAGCCCAAGCTGCGATAGAACGCCAGCGAGTCACCGAGGTCTCGGACGGAGAGACTTACGGAGAAGGGGCCCAGCTGCATACGTGTACTCCTGCCAGACGAGGCGACAAACGCAACTTGCGTTCCAGCTCCTGTTGTCGGTGCGTTTGACAGAAGCTTTAGGAAAACGGCGCTTAGTTGATACCCGGCTCACAGGTTAGCCGAGCATCCCAGCGGGCCCGAGTGACGAGAGTGCGAACGAATTAACGGTTCCGCCGGCCGGCAGTACGCGACCATGTTTGGGCCGGGACACCGCTCGGAGCCGAGCTTCGGGCATCCCGATTGGCGTATCCACAGCAGCCATCCAGAGGTGCGATTAGATGAGTGCGGTTCCCCTCGGCGTGCCCGGCTCGTCGGGCGAGACGAGCAACGAGAGCGGCAGGAGCTATGGACGGCCTGGCCTGCGTATCACCCTTGGAGGCGAGGAGCTTCAACGCGTGGCGCTCGACAAGCGCATCGTGACCGTTGGCCGGCACCCGGACAACGACGTGGTACTCGACGCGGACGGCGTCAGCCGACACCACCTGCAGATCATCACCGTGCAAGGCGAGAGCCTGGTGGAAGACCTGGGCAGCCGTAACGGCACCTACGTCAATAACGCCTGGATGCGTGTGCGCCAGCTACGCAGCGGTGACGAGATCGTGGTGGCGAAGTTCAGGCTGCGCTTCCTGCGCTACGAGCCGGATGCGGGCTTCGACGTAGATCAGCTCTTGCGGCGCTGGGGTCTTGCCTCGGCCCGCAGCAAGGCGATTCCCACGGTCTGTTCGACTTGCGGGGCCGCTCGAGACGACTAAACAAAGCGGGGCGAATACCGGTCGCCCGACATCCGCCCCGCAATCGAGGAGTAGGCTCGGCGGAAGATCAGCGCCCGCGCAGCGCCGCCCGCAGCTGGGCCTCGCGGTCGATTTCTGACTGCACGTGGTTAACCCACTGACGCGCCAGCTGGCCAGATCGCTTGTCCTTGGACGCCTCGCGAAAGGCCTTCAGCGAGTCCTGGTAGTTCTTCTCGTTGAAGTGCGCCATACCGAGCAGCACATTCACAGCATCCGTACGCTTGAGAGCGCCCTTACGCAAGGCGGTATTGGCTGCGTCGATAGCGTTTTCGTACTGATCCAGGTTGAAGTAGGTCTGCGCCAAGCGGTAGTCCATCTCGCCACCGCTGGTCAAGCTGGCCGCCTTCTTCAAGGGCTCGATAGCGTTCTTGTCCTCCGCCGCGAGCATCCAGGCCTGGGCGAGCAGACGGTTGTTTCGCTCGTCGCTCTCCACCAAATTGGTCTTGTTGATGCCATCATCGAGGATCTTGGCGGCCTTGTATGGCACACCGGCCTGCATGAACAGCTGCGCGAGGGTCACCACTTCGCTGCCACGACTCAAGAATCCTTGTTTGAAAGCGATCTCATACGCAGCGAGCTGGTTCTTTTCCTGGCCGAGCTCGCCGTAGACGCCCGAAAGCTGAATCCAGTATTCCTTTTTTGGCCAGGTGGTGATCAAGGTTTCAAGCACGGCAAGCATATTTGGGTAGTCGCCGAGCTCGTAGTAGAAAGTGCGCAGCAGGAGGTACCAGTTCTCGCGGATTTCGACGCCGCGTTCCTGGGCCAGGGCGATGCCGTCCTGGCAAGGCACGATAGCCTGGCGATAGCGCTTCTTAGCTGCCTCGCCGTCCAATGCGGCCGCCTGTTGGTACATCCCCTGGCATAGCAGAATGTACGGTTCGGGGCCCGGATTGATGGCCACCTTGAACCAGTCCTGCAGATATTTCACAGCGCCGTCGTAGTCCTCGGTGACGAAGCTCAGCTGCGCCAAGGTGTAGATCGTCGAGACTTGCAGGGCCTCCGGCGGATCCTGCTTCAGCACGTTCTCGTACGCCCTGCGAGCGCCCGAATAGTTCTCCTGCTGAAAGTAGACGTAGCCGTAGAAGGTCCACATCTGCGCAAGCTCGTAGGTGTTCAGGTCCTTCATCTTCTCGAGCTGCGCGAGCTTGGACAGGGCGCCGGCCGAGTTCTCTTCCTCTTCCAGCAGCATCTGTGCTTCGGAGAGTATGGTGTAAACCTTCTCCCGCATCGCGGGGGTCTTCTTGGTTTCCCGGTCGCTCTCCCCTTCCTGGGCGAAGGCCGCGGTGGTCACTGCCAGGAGCAACGTAATAAGTAGGGTGCGAAGAGTCATTGGGTAAGCCTCGATACGTCCGTGGACGTGAAAAACACACTCGCCGTTTGGAACCTCGGGACTCGCTCGAGGTTCCGCCGTCAGGCCTTAGCCCTCTAGCTTGAAGGTAATCTGGTTGCGAACGCCGGGCACCTCGATCGGCTCGCCGTTCACCACCCGGGGCTTGTACTTAAACTTCTGGGCCGCTTCGACGGCCGCGCGGTCAAACAAGGAGCTGGTGGATTCGATCACCACCACGTCCTTCACGGTCCCTTGGCGGGACACGGTGAACTCGACGATCACGTAGCCTTCCAGACCACGTTGGAGTGCACGCCGAGGGTAAATCGGCGCCACCTTCACGATGGGCAGGTACTCGCCGTCTGCAGCGCCGAGGCCAAGGCCGCCGATGCCGCCGACGTCAACCCCAGAGAGCGAGGCGGCCGTGTTGCTGATGCTGATGGAAGCGTCCGTCGGGTCCAGCTGCGGACGAGGCGCTTCCGGCGGCGGTGCTTCCGGCTCGGGCGGCTTTTCCGGCTTACGCTGCTTCGCCTCTACCACTTCTTCCTGCTTGACGCGCACGAATTCCAGGAAATTCAGGGACTTGTCTTCGGTGATAGCGGCCTGACCGGTAGCGATCAGGAACTGCATAATGTAGACGAGTCCGAAGGTGACCGCGAAGGCCAGCGCGGCCGACGGGAGCAATCTCATAACCTGGACCATGGTGCTCAAGCCTCCACTAGGACGTTAGAACGCTGCGGCCTTCCAGTAGGCCATCAGTGGGAAGGCTGGACAAGTACCGAGACAGCCCTCCCGCACGTATTTCCCTGCCGCTGGACCGCTTTCGCGAACCGCCGCTACTTCTGCGCCGCAATCGCCACGTTGGTGACGTTGGCCGCGCGTGCCGCGTCGAGCACCTTGAGCAAGGTTTCGTAGTTGCTCTTGCGGTCAGCCTGCACCACCACCGTGCCTTGCGGATTCTGGGCATGCAGGCGTTCGATGTTCGGCCTAAGGTCGCGTGGATCCGTGCGCTTGCGATCGATCCACACCTGGTTGTTTGGATCGATGGCGATGAGGATGTTCGCCTTCGGCTTCTTCACCGCGGTCGGTGCGTCCGGCTTCGTGATCTCGGTACCCGATTCCTTCACGAAGGAGGCGGTCACAATGAAGAAGATGAGCATGATGAACACCACGTCGAGCATCGGCGTGATGTTGATCTCCTGCTCCTCCTCCTTCTGCATGTTTTGCATCGCTCTGCGCATGGCTCAGTTCTCCGCCAGCGCGGGGTTGCCCACGCCTGCTGCTCGGGAAGCGTCCATCACCGCCACCACCAATTCGTTGCTGGTCGCTTTGTCGGCCTGGATCACCACGATGCCTTCCGGGTTCTGGGCGTGCAGGCGCTCGATGTTGGCGCGCACCTGACGCTTATCCACCCGCCGAAAGTCGATGAAGATCCGATCACTGCCGTCGATCTTGACGATGATGTTCTTCTTCTCCGTCGGGTTTTGCGGTTGGTTGGTATCGGGCTTGTTCAGGTCGATCCCATCCTCCTTGACGAAGGACGCGGTCACGATGAAGAAGATGAGCATGATGAACACCACGTCGAGCATCGGCGTGATATTGATCTCCTGCTCGTCCTCTTCCTGCAGATTCTGAAAACGTTGTTGCATCGAACCGCTTGCCTCAGTGGTCGAAGGTCAGGCTTTCACGCACACGTTCGACGGAGCTGTCGGCGAGGCCGTCCAGCACAGTCGAGGCGAACACGCCCGAAAGGGCGGCCACCATGCCCGCCATGGTCGGCACGGTGGCCTGGGCCACACCTGCCGCCATCGAGCGTGCGTTACCGGTACCAGACACCGCCATCACATCGAATACGGAGATCATGCCAGTCACCGTTCCCAGGAGGCCCAGGAGAGGACATAGCGCAACCAGCGATTTGATGATCGGCAGCCAGGCGTTAGCTTGGAGGTAGACACGCGACACCATGGCGTCGCGGATCTGGTGTGCATTCCAAGACTTACGTTCCTCGCGGGCTTCCCACTGATCCAGCACGGACTTCACGTAGCCGCTGTGATTGAAGGAGAAGTAGAGGAACCGCTCGAAGATCAGCACCCACATCACGAACAAGGTGAAGGCGATGATCACGAGCACATTACCCCCCAACTCCAGGAAGTTGCGAATGGCCTCGTAAGCGTGAAATAGAGCGTCGTTCATCGTGTTTCCTACTCGCCGAAACGAGCAGCCCCTTACAGGTGCTGCTCGGAACGCTCGGCTAGGACGCCGGCACTCTGCTCCTGCAACACGTGCAGGATGTTTTTGGCGTAACCGCTCACGAACGTGTGCAGGAGCACCGTCGGGATCGCCACCACTAGACCTAGTACCGTGGTCACGAGGGCCTGGGAGATACCACCAGCCATCAGCTTCGGATCACCCGTACCGAACAGGGTAATCGCCTGGAAGGTCACGATCATACCGACCACGGTACCGAGCAGGCCTAGCAGCGGTGCTACCACCGAAATCACCTTCAGCAGGAGCAGGCCGAAGTTGATCTTCGGTGTCTCGTGCATGATGGCCTCGGAAAGCTTGAGCTCGAGGGTCTCCTGATCCGCGTCCGGGTTCTCCTGCGCAACCTTGAGCACGCGACCCAGCGGGTTGCCGGTCTTCACTTCCTTACTCTTCAGCTGGGAGTTCACGCCCATGCCGGTGAAGAACAGGACCACGAAGCGCCACACGGCCAGTAGCACGGCGAAGGCGCCGAGACCCAGGATCACGTAGCCCACGTTACCGCCTTGCTTGATGCGCTCGACAAGCGTCGGGCTATCCACCAGCAGACCGAGGATCTGACCCTTGGTGGGGTCGAGTCCAAAGGTGGCGAAGCCGCTCTGGGCGCTGGAGATCGCCGAGGTGCTGTTGGTGAAGCGGGCCTGCTGAGGCTGGCGAGTGAGCTCACTCACCGTGTCGATCGCCGGATCGTAGGTAAGGTACTTGCCGTCGGTGACGATGTTGAACAAACCTACGCGAGTGACATCGACGTTTTGCTTCTCGCCGTCGATCACCACGGGCGTGGTGAACTTGACCACACGGCCAGATTCCACGGCCTCGCGCATCAGCTCGAAGCGCAGCTGTTCGATTTCCTCGATCTCAGCGAGCGAGGACGCGCTGCCCATCTTCTCGTTGAGGTTGTTCAGGAATTCGATGCGCTCGGGGTACTGAATGTTGGTCAGGGACGCTTCGAAGCTACCGGAGGTGTCGCTGGCCACCTGCTGCAGCACACCGAACAGCTCACGTAGGGAACCGAGGCGGTTGGTTAGCAGCGCCTCCACTTCGGCGATGCGCGTCTCGTTCTCTTGGAACGATTGTTCGAGGTTGGCGCTGCGCTGTTCGGCGTTCGCCTTGTCGCGACGAGCCTGGGCGAGGAGGTTCTCCTGCTCGGACTGCTGCTGGCGGAAGCGAGCCTCGCGCTGGCGAGCCTCCTGAGTCTCCGTGGCACGACCGCGCTGGATGATCTGTAGCAGCTCGTCGAGGGAGGCTGCGTCCTGGGCCATCGCCGGCGCACCTGCCGCCAGCGTGGTGAGCGCCGCGAGGGCGAGAAGAATCTTAGGTGCTTTCATCGGGCCGCCTCCGGTGCAGCTGTCGGCAGCATCAACAGGTCAGGTGCGAGCTGACCGCCCGCCATACGGATGCCCTTGCGAATCTCGTTACGTGCCTGACTCTCCGAGAGCGGTTGCCACTGGCGAGCCTTTTGGTCCCATACGCCGGTATAGGTCTGGTCGGAGGTCTGGTAGTACAGCGAGGTGCGGCCAACGCGGAGAATGTCCACGGGGCGCTCCGTGCCGTCGATCTCGAGCAGGTCAGCGTAGGTTTCGATGTTGCGGCCGTAGTCCACTTCGATCTCGTAGGCCTCGAGGACTACGCGGAACTTCTCGGCGACGCTCACGTCGGAGCGCTCCAGGGTCTCGCGCAGGCGCTGGATGCGATCGGCACGCTCATCGGCGAGAAACGGCACGTCGAGCTCAACGAACTGCGCCAGAGACTCCACCATGTCCAACATGAGCGGCGTGATCTGACGTTCGATCTCCGTCACGCGCTCGATGGAATTCGTGATTTCCTCGATCTGAGCCAACTGATCGTCTACCTGGCGCTGTAGCAACGTGTTGTAGACGTTTAGGCCGTCGACTTCCTTGGTCACCGACCGGTACTTATCGAGGGCACTGCGGGTGTCCTCAACGATCTTGTCGACGCGCTCTTGGGAGGCCTGGGCCAAACGTACGACTTCCTCGTCCGCACGCAGGACCGAGTTCAGCGTGGCCTGACCGTGTGCGGCGAGCGAAGCCCCCAGCAACACAGCAGCCCCCATGCCGGCCGTCAGTCCCGACAGTTGAATGTTTCTCATCGGCTGTCTCATTTCGAGGTTATTGAGTGGCAATTTGTGAGGAGTGTCAGTTTGCCGCGGTCATCGGGCGACCGTTTCGCAGCCTACGCCATCAGAGCCTAGGCCGCGGACCGGCGTAGTGGCCCGTCGAGCGCGATAATCAATATGTAAACCAGTCGGGACACGGTTCACGCACCTTGGTGCATCAGACCAACACACTGATGCACCCGCATGGACACACTACCCCGTGCCCACCGCGAGCGGCGCGCTAACCTTCGGTGATCGTCGTTCTGCCCGGCTAGCAACCCATTACTACCATGAACACACAGCAATTTGGGAGCCCCGGAAGGTAAATGACGGGCCGCGCCCAAGCACGCTGCGTTGCAGCAAAAAAGCCTACCGATGCGTTGCGTTCTCAACCACTCCGCCGGAGTCTGCGACGTCTACGCAACAGCGCTCCGGAAGGTCCGCGGCGGTGACCATCGGCGGCTCGCAGGCGGGCGCGCCGGCGCTAGGCTCGTTCGTCAACAGCCAGCCGATTAGCGCTTCCTGGAACTCCTCTCCGGGTCCGCGGTGAGCGTTCTGGTGGTTCATCATGATGGCGACCACGTACTCACGGCCCGCTCCAGACATGGCGTATCCCGCGATAGCAGACACGTGATCCAAGCTACCGGTCTTCATGTGCAAACGCCCTTCCAGGTCTCCGCGACCGAAGCGCTGGCGCAAGGTACCGTCGATCGCTGACAAGGGCAGCGAAGCGATGTACTCACTGACGAAGAGACTCTTTCGCGCCTGCAACAACAACTCCCCCATGTGGCGAGCGGTCATTCGCGCATCGCGCGACAGACCGGAGCCGTTTTCCACCTCCAGTCCTTCGCGCGCCAGCCCCTTCTCCGCTAACCATTCGTGCATCGCCCGCACGCCCATCGCACGTGTGGCCGCTTCCTCATAACGTTCGCTAGCCATGGTTAGCAGCAGGTGGCGAGCCATCACATTGTTACTGTATTTATTCACCGAACGGATAACTTCGCTAAGCGAAGGCGATGGAAAGCGCAGCACAGGCTCTCGGCCTTCCTGCACCGCCGCCGCTTCGCGCGCGCGCCACGCACCTTCTAGTCGACCACCAGATCCCTCCCACATGCCCTTGAAGATGCCGTAGTTGTACGCGTCCGTCGCGCGCAGCGCGCGGCGCATTGCGTAGCGATCACAGGCTGCGGGAAAGGTGCCACTGAAGACTACGCGGAACTCGTCTCCGCGATCGCGGGCATCGAAGGAGATCCCGCGCTGGTAGCCTCCACAGGCGCCGCCGCCCAGGCGCAGGCGATTGTCGATCGCCAATCCGGCCACGGGGGGGTCGCTACGAATGTTCACACGCCCGCTGGCGCGATCCGGTTCGAAGCGAAACACCAGTGACTGGAAGTTCATCAGCAGCGCGGCTGGTTGCACGTTGTAGGTACGGAACGGCTGCCCGTCGAAGGCACCCGGATCGCCTGGCTCGCGCGCGAAAGCGCCCTCTTCGAACACGAGATCACCCACAATGTGTTCGACACCGAGCAGGCGCAGGCGCTGCTGCAACAACCACAGGCGCTCCGCCACCAGGTACGGGTCACCGCCGCCCTGGAGCACCAGGTCGCCGTGCAAGACCCCGTTCTGCACCTCGCCTTCGGCGAATACCTGCGTGTACCAGGTGTACCCAGGCCCCAGAGAGTCGAGGGCGGCGTAGGTGGTCAGCAGCTTCATCGTCGACGCGGGGTTGCGCGCGGTATCCGCCAAGTGGACGAACGCCGGGTCATCAATACCTACCTCGTGCACGTAAACGCTGACGTGCTCCGCCGGCACCCCATGATGGGCCAGTACTCGACGCGCCTGCGGCGGCAGCTCAGCCGTCGCACAGCCGGCCATCACACCGATCCCCAAGCCACCGATCAACGCCTTGCTGAGCGCTCGCCGAAAGTACACCTTCAACTCCGATAACCAATTGACAAATAACAATTTATAGAGATCTTCTATAAGCGCCGAACGCGCCTGTGCAGGATACCGCAGGCGCCCACTGCGCAGGCAGGGTAGACGCGATCACACTTCACTTGCACGGCCTAGGACGCCTGCCTAAGGTGAGCCCCTGCCCCCTCCATGCCGAAAGTGACGGCCCGATCATGCCCACATCATCGCCTGCCGCCTGCCCTGGAGCCACGTCGCATCGACCTGCCTGGCGCCCGACGCTAATGCTAGTGCTGGTGCTCCTCGCTGCCAGCTCCGCTGGCGTAGCTCAGGAAGACATGCGCCTTGGCACGTTGCTGGGCGTACCGGAACACGAGCAGCTGCTGTCACCAGTAGCCAAGGCGCGCCAAGGCGCGGTCGATGCGGACGCAGCCCTGTACGCGGAGAGCCAATGGCGACGCGCCGAGCGCACGCTCGATCGCCTGTTGGGTGACCTCGAACGTGGGCGCCGTGGCAGCGCTGAAGAACGCGCGCCCGTCGCCGTGTCCGAGTACCGACTGGCGCACGCGAGCGCCCTGAAATCAGTGCTACTTGCGGAAGCGCGTAACACCCTGCGCGAGGCGCAACGCAGCGACCTATCGCGCCGCACGCCGCTGCTCCTAGAACGCGTGCAAGGCACGCTGCGCCAGGCGGAGAGAGCCTTGGACGAAGCGCCTGATCAGCCGCAACGTGCACAGACTCTGGCCAGTTCTGCGATGGCAGATCTCGCGCGCGCCCAGGTTCTCGCCACCACGCTGCGCGCGCTTGCCACCGATGGCGAGGCCTCGGCAGAAGCCGTTCTCCTCGCCTGGTCGCAAGCGCTGACTCCCCTAAGGGAAGCGCTTGGTGAGAAAGAGCAGGCACTGCCCCCCGCCCTCGCCGGCAACCCTGGGCAGCTCACAGATCAACTCGTCGCAAGCGTACAACGAAGAGGTAGGCGGCTCGCAGAGCTGGATGCGGAGTTGGATACGCGCAACGCGGTGATCCGCGAGCTGCAGACACGCCTAGCCCAGACGGACAGCGAGCTCGACGACATCGCCAAGGACCGCAACGACATGGCGAGAGCCCTCGCGCGCCAGGAGCGCGCGAGGGAGCGCCTGCAGTCCCTACGCGACCTGTTCACCCCGCAAGAAGCCGAGCTCCTTCGCGAAGGTGAGGTTTTCCTACTGCGCCTAACAGGCTTCGCCTTCGCGGTCGGTGGGACCGAGGTCGACAGTGACGCGGCGCCCCTGCTGGACAAGGTGGCGCAGGCCATCCGTCTATTCCCCACAAGCACCGTCGTCGTAGAGGGCCACACGGACAGCTCGGGCGATGCGGCCACCAACCTGCGCGTCTCGCAGGAACGCGCCGCCAGCGTTCGCCAAGCGCTCCTGGAGCGCACGGGCATGGCGCCTAGCCGTATGACCTCTCGGGGAGAGGGCGAAGCTCGCCCCGTGGCCAGCAACGAGACGTCGAGCGGCCGCACGCGCAATCGGCGCATCGAAGTGCGGATCGATCCGCGGGAGCAGAACCCATGAGTGCTCCCGTGTGGACTGCCTTGGTGGACGCAGCATCCCTCGCGAAAGCGCTAGCCAGTGACAGCCCGCCAGTTGTGCTCGATGCGCGCTTCGATCTCGGCGATCCCACGGCGGGTCACCAGTCCTATATCGAAGCGCGCCTGCCCGGCGCACGCTTTGCGGACTTGGATCGCGACCTCGCTGGCCCGGTGCGCGACGACAGCGGGCGCCATCCGCTACCGGACCCCAGAACCCTCGCCAGGCAACTCGGCGCCTGGGGCGTCGCTAGCGGCGAACCCGGTACCCAAGTGGTCGTCTACGACAGCGCCAGCGGCGCCTTCGCCGCCCGCTGCTGGTGGCTGTTGCGCTGGCTGGGCCACCGCGCCGTAGCGGTGCTAGACGGCGGACTCGCCCATTGGCAGGCGCAGGCACTACCGTTGGAGCATGGCCCCGCCGCGCCGTCGGACGTTGACCCAGCGCGGTTCACCGCTGCCGCGAATCCCGAGATGTGCATGGAGCTGGGTGCCCTAGTACACGCCCTCGCCACCGATGAGGTGCTCCTGACCGACGCTCGCGCCGCGCCTCGCTTCGCTGGTGACCAGGAACCGATCGACCCTGTTGCTGGCCACGTGCCCGGCGCCATCAACCATCCCTTCGATCGCAACCTCGCTGCGGACGGGCGTTTTCACTCCCCAGCCCACCTGCGCAAGACCTACCTGAGTTTGCTTGGCAATCGCGCCCCGCAGCAGCTCGTCGCCATGTGCGGCTCGGGTGTCACCGCCTGCCACCTGCTGCTCGGGATGGCCGCCGCCGACTTGCCCCTAGGGCGGCTCTACGCCGGCTCCTGGAGCGAGTGGATTCGGGATCCGGCTCGCCCCGTGGCCAAGGGCATGACGTAGTTCTCGAAGCCGCCACGCCCACGCGCTGACCCCAAGACGAACCGAGACCTGCGTTCTGCTCAGCCCAAAGTGACGTCGTAAACTGACCTCATGCAGTACCAGTTCCCATCGACAAGGCGCCGCCGTGCGCCGCGCGCAGCCTGTGGCGTGTCATGAGCGGGACGAAGCACGTCATTCTGCTGGTGGAGGACGACAAGTTCGACCAGGAGCTGTTTCGCCGCGGATTCGCCGACCGCCCCGACTGCCAGATCGACTGCGCTGTGGATGGGGAAGAAGCCCTATCCTATCTGCAGTCCCATCCCAGACCCAGCCTGATCGTGCTCGATCTGAACATGCCCCGCATGGACGGCAAGGAGCTGTTGCGCGCCCTGAAAGCGGATCGCGCCTTGCGCGGGATCCCCGCCATTGTCCTCTCCACCTCTAGCGAAGCTACCGACGTTAACGACTGCTATGACCTGCTCGCCAATGCTTACGCCGTGAAGCCGAACTCCCCTGAAGAGCTAGTTCGCTTCACTACTCGACTAGAGGAGTTCTGGCTGCGCGAGGCCTGCCTACCGCGCGATCTATCCAACGATCGGCATTTGCCGCCTAAGGGGTTTCGGGCGCCGACAGGAATTCCTCTTGGGCCAGGGTAAGCGATCTGGCGCCGGCCATAATGGCGTCATGAGGTACCACCGCAACCTCCTTGGCGTGGAAGCGAGCGTCGTCCAGGATCGATGCGTTGTCCGCTCGGAAGAAACTCGAAATCAACCCCCAGCGTGATCGCGCGGAGAGATTCGGCGGGGAGCTGTGCAAAAGGCTTGCGTGGAAGAACAAGGCATCGCCTGGCGCCAGCTCACAGCACATCACGCCGTGGCGCTCTCGCAGCACCTGAACCCGCGCCGGATCGGCGGCGCGCTGCTCCCCCACCACCTGGTGGCGCAGGCGGCCAACGCGATGGGAGGCGGGGATAATCCGCAGGGCCCCGTTGTCTGTCGTCGCCTCATCGAGGGCCACGTAGCAGCTGGCCATGGCATCGGTGAGGAATCCGTCGTCGTACCAGTAGCCGTAATCCTGATGCCACTCCCAGGCACCGCCCTGCTTAGCTTCCTTCTGCATTAGCTTGGCGTGGAAGAAGCTCGCTGGCCCCCCGAGCAGCGCAGCGATCGTCGCCACCATCCGCGAAGAACAGGACAAGCGACCGAACACATCATCCCCGGGCGCGTACCACAAGGTGACCCTGCTCAGCCGCCCGCTGCCGTCGCGACGCTCGTAAGCGTTCGCGGAGACTGCCCGATCGAGCGCAAGCAGCTCGCGCATGCGTGCGGCGACGGCGCATGGTAAGAAGTGACGCACTACCAGGTAGCCCTGATCTTGGAACTTGGCGACGTCCGCGGCACAGGGCTCACCGGCGCTCACTTCGCTGCCCCCCACTCAGCCACACCGAAGGGCGACAGCCAGAAGATCACCGCCAACATGGCGATGATGCTAAGCGCGTAAGCCGGCCATCGTCGGCGCCATGGCGTTAGGTCCACGGCTGCCGTTTGAGGACGTTCGAAGGCCCGGGCCATCGGCGCATAGCGTCCAAACAGCAACATGATGCCGCTCGATAGCAGGAACAGGATGGCGGCGACGTGCAGGAAGTGGAGGCCGAAGTCGTCGACCAGCTGAGTGTATCCGTAGCACAGCAGATAGAAGACGAGCGCTACCTTCGCACCTAGCGCCGGCACACGCTTGGTGACCAAACCTACGAAGACAATCGTGAAGATGGGAATGCTGAAGAAGCCGGCTACGCGCTGGAAGTACTCGTAGAAACCGTCGCTCGCCAACGCGATGAACGGTGCAATGGTCATCGCGATGATTGCCAGCACCACCTGAGCGCCCTTACCGAGGCGAATCAGCCGCTGCTCGGAAACTTCCTTGCCTCGGTTCTCGGCATACGGTTTATACACGTTTAGCACGGCGATGGTACTCGTGCTATTCAAGCCGGAGTTGAAGGTGGTCAGGGACGCACCGAACATGATCGCTGCGATGAATCCAATGAGGTAAGGCGGCATCACCTGGGCCACGAGCTGCGGGTAGGCCTCCGCGGAGTTGCTGATCGCCGGCAAGGCCACCACGGCGATCACTCCCGGAAACACGGTGATGGCCGGGGCGATGAACTTCAGCAGAGCACCGAACATCATGCCCTTCTGCCCAGCCGCCAGACTGCGCGACCCAAGGGAGCGCTGGAGGATGTACTGCTCAGCCCCCCAGTAGTTGAGATTGACCAGGATCATCCCCGTAAACAGCGTCGGCCAGGGCACAGGGTCGGCTGCCTTACCGAGCGAGTTCAAGTGATCCGGCCGCTCAGTCACGATGCGCTCCCAGCCTGCCGCGAGACTGCCATCGCCGATGAAAGTGAGGCCGAAGTACGGCACCAGCAGCCCCCCGAGCACCAGTCCTACCCCGTTGAGCGCATCGGACGCGGCGACGGCCTTGAGGCCGCCGAAGATGGCGTAGGCGCTGCCGACCAGGCCGATGGCCCACACGAGCACCCAGATCGCCGCCCACTCCGAGATCCCGAGCAAACCATCGACGTTAAACATGCCGTTGAAGACGACCGCCCCCGTGTACAGCACCGGTGGCATGAGGTTGATCACGTAGGAGATGATCAACAGCGTGGCGACCCAACGGCGTAGGTCTGGGCCGAAGCGAAGGCCTAGGAATTCCGGCGTCGTGGTCACCCCGAAGCGCAGGTAGATAGGCAGCATGAATTCGGCCACCAGCACCATCGCGAAGATGGAGGCAAAGCCGAACATCATGATTGACATGTTGATCAGGTAGGCACTCTCGGTCTCGCCGATGATGGCGATGGCCGAGATGTTGGAGAGGAACAGGGACCCGCCAACGAGGAACCAGCCGAGGTGCCGACCGCCGAGGAAATAGCCCTCAGTGGTGTCGAGCTTCTCATCGCGCGTCAGCCACCAGGAGGCGAAAGCGACCAGCGCCGTGAACGCCAGGAAGGTGATGGCAGAAATCAGGTTCATCGCTCAGCTACCCCCCAAAAAAAAGGCGGAATCGGATAACCGATCCCGCCCACAAGGACGAAGACAAACGGGGACAGGGAGCTAATCAGAATCCGCCGCGTACGCCAAGCACCCAGCGGGCGCCGTTCTCCTCGAAGGACTCGAGGAAACCGGAGTTAGCGAACTCGGAAATGCGGATCACCTCCTCATTGAAGATGTTGATGCCTTCGAGGAAAACGGTGAGCGTGTCGTTTAACTGGTAGGACATGGAAAGATCGAACTGGGTGAAGTCATCAGCGAACTCATTGAGGCCGCCCTCCACCGTCTGCCCGATCAGGTAGTCGCTGCGATAGTTCACAGACAGGCGTGCCTGGAAGCCGTAGTTCTCGTAGAACACGGCGCCGTTGGCCGAGACGTCCGAGATGTTCTCGAGCTGTGAGCTAACACCATCTGTCGTTGCCGTACTATCGGCAAAGGTCACGTTGCCAGAGACACCGAAGCCCGCATTCGACAGGTACTGGGCTGCCAGCTCAAGGCCGTACACCTCAGCGGAGTCGCCGTTCTGCGGCGCGAACACGAGAAAGTTGATGTCCTGAATGCCGTTATCGGTAATCGAGCCGTCGTTCTCGCGGATTACCTGCGGCACGGTGATGGTCTGCTCCACCACCCGATTGGTGACGAAGTCTGAGATGTCCTTATAGAAGGCGGCCACCGCGAAGTAGGTGCCGCCGTCGCCGTAGCGCTCGATGGACAGGTCGAAGTTATTGGCTCTGATCGCCTCGAGCTCGGGGTTGGCGGACTGCACCTGCTCGCCGCCGGGGTTGAAGCTGGTCACGGAAAAGAAGGTCGAGAGGTCCGTGAGCGTGGGTCGCGAGAGGGAGCGTGACGCTGCCAGCCGCAGCTTGTAATTGTCGGTCAGATCGAAGTTGATGTTGAAGGACGGCAAAACGTCAAAGTAGTCGTTGTCGATCTCCACATCACCGCCGGCGGCAAACCCGAACTCCTGGTTCGAGGTGGTCATGCCGTTCGGGTCGCGCACCAAGGTGGAGCTCACGATGGAGCCGAGGCTGCCGGCGGAGCCAGTCGAGGTGAGTGAGGTGTATGCGAAGCGCGTGCCGAAGTTGGCCATGAACGGAATGCGTCCAAGCTCGCCGTCGAGGTCGAATTGGAAGTAGGTGCCCCACACGTTCTCCTCGACCACGCTGGAGGCCGAGGGATCGAAGGTGGCGATCAGCGCGTCGGCGTTCCCCGAGTCTGCGTAGGCCTGCTCCAGGTCACCGGTGGTAAAGAACGGGAAGACGCGCGGGAAGTTGCCATCGGCCGTGCTGAGGAAGCTATCGTCAAAGGTCTGCAGCAGGCTCGGTACGAGCTGCGGGGAGTTTTGCGCAACGGGGGTAGCGTAGCCGCATAGACGACACTGGTTGGCCAGGTTGTTGAAGGCCGTGTTGGACTTCTCGCGACCGACGAAGTCAACGCCGAAGCGCAGCACGTCCGCGTCGCCAAACTCGAGCTTGGAGTCGGCCCGCAGGGAGATGATCTCGTCCTCCACCTCGATCGTGTCGCGACGGGCGAAGTGCAGGCGGATGTCGTCGGCAGTGAGGTTCTCGATCGACGTGTTGCCCGTGTCGGTGGGCAAGTTTAGCGCCGTGAAGGTAGCGTCTGGCGTCAGCCGGCCGTTGGCGTCGAAGGTGAACTGGGCGTTGTTCGGGTAGCCGAGTACGAAGAAGGTGCCCGAGCCACTGGCCGAGCCGAAGTTATCGCGGTTACCTTCTGCATTGGAGTAAGCCGCATCGAGGTTGATGCTCCAACGATCGTTGAAGTAGTGCTCGATGTTGGCGCCGAAGGCGATCGTCTCGGCTTCGCCCTCCGTCTGACGGGAGACGAGATCGAGGGCGAAGGCCTGAATTTCGTGGGCCACCACCTGATTGAACTCATTTACCGCGGCATTGGTGCCGGTGAAGGAGCCGTCGAAGGCGCTCGGGAAGTAGGAGTAACCGAACAGTTGGCCGGGGCTCTCGAAGTTGGTGTAAAGGGCGTCGACCACGACTTCTGTTTGATCGGACGGGGTCCATTGGAAGGCGACGGTACCGCCGATGCGACGGCGATCAGTGAATGCAACTGAGGGCGCAAAGCCGTTGAAGCGAGCGTCCCGGTTGGTGATCACGGCGCCCGTATCGTCGCTGAAGCCGTCGCCGTCGGCGTCGAGGCCGCCGTTGACCAAACCGTTCGCGTCGACCAACACGTCTGGGATCAGAAAGGTGCTCTCCGCGATATCCGTGCGTGCGTCGCGCTGCTGGTAGGAGATCGAGGCGATCATGCCGAAGGTGTCATCCGCCCAGGTGTTGGACACAACGCCCGTGGCACGCAGGCCCGTGGATTCGTCAAGTCCCTCGTACTGGCCACTGAACGACCCCGTGGCATGGAAGCCTGGACGTGAGAGGGGCTTGGCGGAGCGGATGTTGACCCGCCCACCGAGGCTGCCGTCACCGAGACGGGCCTCGGAGCTCTTGTAGACTTCCGCGCCGGAGATCAGCTCCGAGGCGATCACGTCAAAGGAGAACTCACGACCGTTATTCTCCGTGGCTAGCAATCGCCCATTGTAGGTGACCGCGTTGAACTCCTCGCCCAAGCCACGCACAGTGACGAACTGCCCCTCCCCGCCACGGGTTCGAGTAATCGCCACGCCGGTGATGCGCGCTAACGATTCCGCTACGTTGGTATCAGGGAAATCCGCGATGTCTTCGGCGGAGATCGCATCGACGATGCTGCCCGCGTTCTCCTTCACGTCCACGGCACGTTCGAGTGACCCACGGATGCCCGTGACCACCACTTCCTCCACCTGTGCTGCAGCGCCACCACCCCACAGGGCCACGGCCGCACTTGCACCGCCGGTCAGCCATGCCTTGAGCTTGCTCATCTATTCCCTCCTCAGAGCCTGCGCGCACGCGCTCGCCATACGCCTAGGCGCAGACGCCCCAACGCTGTGCACGGGATCAAGGGTCAAGAAAATGTCATCGATTGAATAACCCTGGCCATGGGCCCGATGGTTCGGTCATGTGTTATTTGGGCTAGGGGCTTTGCACCAGGTGAGTCGCTCGCCGCGCGCTCGCGTGGTGAAGACTTATCCAGAGGTGTCCGTGGAAGACCGCGTGCGCGCAACGGCGCCACGCCATGCGTCGAGTAGCTGGCCACGCCTCGAGGCATCGAAAGACGGGTCGAACACGCAGTCCAGCTGCCACAAGCGACTCACCTGCGTAATGTCCTCCAGAGCGCCGTGACCGAGCATCGCCAGGCATGCGGCGCCGAGGGAAGTCGTCTCCGTGTTGATCGGGCGACGCACCTGAACGTCTGTCACATCGGCAGTGAACTGCATGCACCATCCGTTAGCGGTCAAGCCGCCATCCACATTCAGAGCTGACGGCTCCACGCCGGCACCACGAAAGGCCTGCAACAGATCATCGGTCTGATAAGCGATGGACTCCAGAGCCGCGCGAGCGAAGTGGGCACGCCCGGCACCACGACTCAAACCGAGCACTGCGGCCCGTGCATGGGGGTCCCAGTAGGGCGCGCCCAAACCGCTAAAGGCCGGCACCAGGATGACTCCATCGTTGGTATCCAAGGAAGCGGCGAGAGCCTCCGTCTGCGACGCATCGCTGATAATACCCAGCGCGTCGCGCAGCCACTGCACGACCGAGCCCGCGCTGAAGATCGACCCCTCAAGCGCGTACGTGGTGCGTCCCTGCACGGCGTAGGCAATGGTGGCGAGGAGTCCGTTGTCCGCTCGCAGGCGGGTCTCACCGGTGTTCGCCAACATGAAGCAGCCAGTACCGTAGGTGCTCTTCACGGGCCCTGGCGCCACGCAACCCTGACCGATTGATGCCGCCTGCTGATCGCCGGCAACCCCTAGGATCGGAATATCGCCGGCCAGTACCTGAGGGTCGATCCGACCGAACTCTGCCACGCTCTCGCGCACTTCAGGTAGCACCGAAACGGGGACACCGAAGGCCTGGGCCAGCTCGTCGTCCCAACGTGCCTCATCGATGTCGTAGAGACTCGTCCGTGACGCGTTGGTCACGTCGGTGCAGTGAGACCGGCCGCCCGTCAAGCGCCAAATGAGGTAGCAATCGATGGTGCCAGCGGCGAGTTCGCCGCGCGCCGCGCGCTCGCGGGCGCCGGGCACCTGGTCGAGGATCCACGCGATCTTGGTGGCAGAGAAGTACGGGTCGAGCTGCAGACCGGTGCGCTGGGTGACCAGGGGGGTCAAGCCCTGCGCCTGCAGCGCCTCGCAACGCTGCGCCGTGCGCCGGTCCTGCCACACGATCGCGCGGTGCAGCGGCTCTCCACTACGACGATCCCACAGCACAACGGTCTCGCGCTGGTTGGTGATGCCCGCGGCGACCACCTGTGCTTGTGGGTGCTTCTCTAGGGCCCTGCGTACGGCCTCGCGCAGGGTTGTGACAACGCTATCCCACAGCTCCTGGGGATCGTGTTCCACCCAACCGGACGCAGGGTAGTGCTGGGGAAACTCCTGCTGCGCGAGCGCGATCACCTGGCCATCGAGGCCGTACACGGTGGCCCGCGAACTGGTGGTGCCCTGGTCGATCGCAACGATCAGCTCGCTCATTGGGATGCACTCCTCGCTATTTCGCGCCGCTTGCCTAGATCACCGCGAAGGCCTGCGGATGCTTCTCAAGTAGTTGCGCGTACCAACGATCTCGTTGCCCTCGCGCCAGCAGGGCGACGATGCAACCGCCGAAGCCGCCGCCCGTTAGACGCGCACCGATTGCGCCGAGCGCTTGCGCGTCTTCCACCAAGGCATCGATCATGGGCAGCGACATCTCGAAGTCATCGCGCATGGAGAGGTGAGAGTAGCGCATGAGCTCGCCTAGGGCGTCCATATCTGCGCGACGCAGCGCGTGCCCCGCTGCAATCACGCGGCGGTGCTCCGTAGCGCAATGGCGGGCTCGCCGCCGGCTGAGCTCGTCGATCCCGTGCCGCGATTCAACCTCCCGGGGGTCGAGGGCGCAGAGGCTCTTCGCGCCGAAGGCATACCGCGCGCGGTCACACTCGCGCTTGCGCGCCCCGTAGCGGCCGTCGCCGAGGCGCCGGGTGATGCCGCTGTGTACGACGCAAACAGACACGTTCTGCGGCAAGGGCAGCAGCTCGTAGTCGAGCGTATCTGTGTTCAGGAGCATCGCCATGCCCACCTCGCCGAGCGCCACAGCCATCTGGTCCATGATGCCGCAGGGGATGCCTAGGTAGTCGTTCTCCACCTGGCGCGCCAGCTGGGCAAGCGCTAGGTCGTTCATCGCCGATCCCTCGGCGCCAGTTAGCTCGCGCGCAGCGCGTAACGTCGCCACTATCAAGGCGGCGGAAGAAGATAGCCCGCTCCCTTGCGGCAGGCGCGAAGTCACACGCACCTGGAGGCCTTCGCTCACAAAGCCGACCTCTCGAGCGGCACGCAAAGCGCCGACGATATGATCGGACCAGTGACCTGTCGGTGAGTCATCTGCAGCACGCACGGTGACACCCGCATGCTGCTCGCTGGCGATGTACAGGGCATCGTCGCCGGCACGCGGCGCCAACGCCACCTGCAGGCCAAGGGGCAAGGCAGCAGGCAGGACCATGCCACCGTTGTAGTCCGTGTGCTCCCCGATTAGGTTGACTCGCCCAGGCGCCTCAGCGATCACCGCAGGCCGTACGCTGTAGAGCTCAGTGAAGGTCCGTTGCGAATCACACTTGCTCATAGCACTCGGCGCAAGCTCGTGGCGGCCTGCTCGGGCATGACGTCCACGGTGAACACACCCGTATGCTGCTCCACGGAAGCCAGGTACTTCAGCCTGCCCGGCGCGCGAAGGATCGGGTAGAACTGGGCGGTGAAATGGTAAAGCGCTTCCTGCCCTCTGGGCGCCGCGTGCAGCGCCAGCATGTAGGGCGTAGGCTCGCCGAAAAGGGCATCGTAGCGAGCGGTGATGTCACCGAGCAGTTCTGCAAAAGCGTTCGATTCCGCTTCGCCGAAATCCCAAGGCCCCGGCACGCGCCGCTGCGGCAGCAGCCAAACCTCATAGGGAAATCTAGCGAAGGGCGGACACCACGCGCTTACCCCGTCGAGCGAACGTATTCCATAGGTTTCGGCCGTCGCGGCGTGTGCCGCGACGAGATCGTAGCCCTCGGCGAAGGCACGGGAGGCTACCTGGCTTATGCGTGGCACCCGGGCAAACCCGTAGATCTGCCCATGCGGGTGGGGCAAGGTGACCCCGACGGCGTCGCCGCGGTTTTCAAAGGGCAGCACAAAGTCGCAGCCGGAGGCGAACAGCGCCTCGTAACGATCGATCCAGGCCGCTAGCAGCAGGCGACGCCTCGCCTGCCCGATCGAGTGCATGTTTCCCGTTGGCGCGGTGCCGTAAACCACTACCTCGCACAGCCCGCGCGCTGGTGCAGCTGTTACGGCGGGTTGTTGCGCAGGAGCAGGCGCCTCGGGATGGAAGCTCGTGAACCGATTCTCGAAGACGGCCAGTTCAAAGTGCTCGAAGGGTATCTCCGTGACCGCGCCCCCTGGCGCGGTGGGCGCCAGCGGATTGTCCGCCGATGAGGGCTTGAAGGTACGGTGTTGGCGATGCGCTGCGTACACGTTCCACTCATTGCGCAAGGGATGAAAGCGAAGCTCCGCGCCGCGAGCGAGATCCTCGGGCACCTGCGACGCAGGCTCTCCCTCGTGGGGCGCGTAGCCGTAAAGGTGCACCTTGCGACCGTCTGCGCGGCGGTGAGTGCGTCGGTACACCGGCGCCCCAAGGATGCTCTGCCCAAGCGTGTTGTGAGTATCTGCGTTGCTCAAGCTTGCGTTCCCGGGGCGCTAGGCCGCCTGCCGCAGGCGAAGCCAATGCTCCAGATGCTGCACAGCCTGCGCGTCCAGGCGCAGGCCCAACTTCGTGCGACGCCAAAGCACGTCCTGCGCGCTGCGCGCGAACTCCGTGTCCATTAGGTATGTGACCTCTCGCTCGTACAGACCGTGCCCGAAGTGGACGCCCAAGTCGTCGAGGTGTTTCGCGTCACCGAGCATTGTCATCAGGCACGTGCCGTACTGACGAACCCAGCGCCAAAGCAGCTCCGGTGGCACCCATGGTCGCTCTGCGCGCTGAGCATCGAAGAACGGCGTAACGTTTGATCCCAGCCCGTCGCCACCGGGCAGCGTTGAGTTTGCGGTCCACGGCTCGCGTGCATCGGGGAACCAGGGGGTCAGCTTGGCCATCGCCTGTTCCGCCAACCGCCGATAGGTCGTGATCTTGCCGCCGAAAATGGATAGCAGGGGCGCCATTGCATCGTCGCCTTGGAGGTCGAACACGTACTCACGAGTGACCTGTGAGTCACTCTCGGCCTTGTCATCGTAGAGAGGGCGCACGCCTGAGAAGCTCCAGACGACGTCTTGCGGGTACACCGCCGCCGCAAAGTACTCGCTGGCAGCCCGGCAGATGTAGTCCACCTCCTCGGGCACTATCTGAACCGTGTTGCGCTCTCCCTCGTAGGCCAGGTCGGTCGTCCCCACCAGGGTGAACTCGTCCTCGTAGGGAATGGCGAAGACGACGCGACCGTCGCCGTTCTGAAAGATGTAGCAATGATCGCCCTCGAACAGCTTGGGCACCACGATATGACTGCCCTTGACCAAGCGTACGGCGTGGGGATGCTCACGCGGCGCCGACAGGGCGAGTACATCCGCCACCCAGGGACCGGCCGCGTTGACTACGGCTCGCGCCCGAACCTTGTAGGCAGCGCCGCCGCGCGGCTGGAGGGAGGCCACCCAAGCGTCCCCCTCGCGCTGCAAGCCAACGCATGCAGTACGCGTACGCACCTCGGCCCCGAGCTCTGCAGCCCCCTTGGCGTTGAGCACGACCAAGCGTGCGTCGTCGACCCAACAATCCGAGTACTCGAAACCAACGGCGAAGGCAGGCTTGAGTATTCCCGCATGGGGAGGCGCACCTAGATCCACCCGACGCGTCCCTGGCAAGTGCCGTCGTCCGCCGAGGTGGTCGTAGAGGAACAAGCCCAGGCGCAGCAGCCAGGCCGGGCGCATGCTTTGCTCGTGCGGCAGCACAAAGCGCAGGGGCCAAATGATGTGGGGCGCATTGGCGAGTAGCACTTCGCGCTCGCGCAGGGCCTCTCGGACGAGGCGAAACTCGTACTGCTCCAGATAGCGCAGCCCTCCGTGGATGAGCTTGGTACTAGCGGAAGAGGTGTGGCGTGCGAGGTCATCCTTCTCACATAACAAGACCTTTAAGCCACGCCCAGACGCATCGCGGGCGATCCCCGCGCCGTTTATGCCGCCGCCGATCACGAGCAGATCTGTAGTGCGCATCGCCTCGACAACCCTCACGAGTCGCTGATACAGGCAAGCAGGCTAGCGCCTGCCGCAGACAATCCAATTGACCCTTTGGCACAGACTTGTGCTTTCTGGGCCACAGCACCAGGGCCTGGGTCGCGCTCAGTCACCCTCGGCCGCGAAGTGATACACGAGACAGGTATCTGGGTGCATCAAGGGTAGCTGGACGCCGTGCACGAGAAGCGATTCACCAGAGAAGACCGCGCCTTGCTCCAGCAGCATGGCCGCGTCGACGATCGACGGAGAGGTCACCGACACGTTTGCCGTCGGCCATACCACCCGCATGCGATAGCGGCGGGCCGGATCCAAGCCAGCGAAGCGGAACCGCCCAGGCAAGGTCGTGCTGTGACCGTCCGTCTTCGCACAGGAGAACAGCGCCGCCGACTTGTCACGGGCTACCACGCCGATCACGTTCAGGTAGTCCGAGGAATCCAGGCGGGCGAAATCCCCCTCATGGATGAGCTGGCGATGCTGCTTGTAGAGGGCGACAGCCTTACTCAGCGTCTCGAGATCCTCTTCGCTCTCCTGTTCCGGGTCGAGCTCGATGCCCATGTGGCCGAACAGGGCAGTGCCGGCGCGGTACTCCATGCTGTACACGCGGCGGGTGATATGACACGTACGAGGCCCGACGTGGGTGCCTATGACGCTGGTCGGGAAAAAGTAACTCGCACCTCTTTGGATGTGCTGGCGATCGCCCGCATCGTTGCTGTCGGACGGCCACAGGCGATCGGCGTAGCGAAGCACGCCGTAGTCGGCGCGACCGCCACCCGAGGAGCAGCTCTCAATCTCGAGCGACGGGTGCGCCGCCCGTAGCTTGGCGATCAGTGAGTACACCGCGCGCGTTTGGCGGTGGATCGCCCCTCGACCCGCGCTGCCGGGGTGATGAATATCCCGGTTCATATCCCATTTCACGTAGGACACGCCGTACTCCTGCACCACGCGCGATATGCAGTCAAAGAGATAGTCGAAGACTGCGGGCTTAGTGAGATCGAGGGTGTACTGGTCGCGAAACGGCACCTGTTCTACGCCGTTCGCCTCCAAGATCCAGTCGGGATGCGCCCGGTACAGATCGCTGTTCGGATTGACCATCTCCGGTTCGAACCAGATGCCAAACTCCATCCCCAGCTCGCGCACGTGCTCGACCAGAGCATCCAATCCGTTCGGGTACACCTCGCGGGAGACCCACCAATCGCCGAGCCCCGAGCGCTCGTCGCGACGGCCGCCGAACCAGCCGTCATCCAACACGAAGCGCTCCGCGCCAAGGGCGGCCGCGCGCGTTGCCAGGGTGAGCAGACGCTGCGGCGAGTGATCGAAGTAGATCGCCTCCCAGGTGTTGAAGTGAACGGGACGCGCCTTGCGTCTCGCCCGGCCGTCCATCACCCGACGTACCAAATGGCGATGGAAGCGCTGGGAGAGCGCGTTGAGGCCGTCGTTGCTCCAGGCGGCGTAGACCGGCGGCGTCTCGTACTCCTCGCCCTGACCAAGCTCCATCTCGCCCGGATAGAACAACTCGCCCATCTGAGCGAAGGCCCGGCCGTCCCCGTGACGATCGACGCGCACGCGATTGTTGCCGCTCCACCCGAGGTGAAAGCCGGCGGCAGGGCCCGCCTTCTCGCTGGTGAACTTGGCCATGGCGATCAGGCCGGGGAAATTGTCGTGACTGGTGCGCCCGCTGCGATTCTCCCGCACGTAGCTGCCCCGAAAGGAGGCGACTTCCTGAGCCTGGAACTCTTGGGCCCAGCGACCGGTAAAAGCGAGCAAACGTATGAGGCGCCTGTCGAGCGGCATGCAGATGGAGGCACACCAATCGATCGTGAGCGGCTTCTCGCCACGGTTCACGATACGCGTGCGTGCGCTCAACACATGGCTTTCGGGATCGAGGCTGAGGGTGTACACCGCACTGAGCTGCGTGTTCGCGTCCTCGCAGTATATTTGGGCCTCGTGGCGGGTCGGTTGGACCACGCGCACGATGCGCAAGATCGCCGCCCAGTCCTCGCTCGCACGATGGGCAACGAACCCCGCTGGCCCGGATAGGCCGGTGCCGAGTTCGTTCGATAGGGAGGACTGCACGTCGACGGCGGGGCCGCCCACGGTCCACTGGCGCACGGAGAGCAGTGCCAGCTCCTCCGGAGAGCTGTGCTGAAGTGCTTGCCCCCAGTAGACGATACACGGTCGCCCGCCGGGACTAGTGTCCAAGATCAGCTCCACCGCATCGCTGCGCAGGCGCGTGAAGCGATCACCCGCGGCATCTTCCACGGGCGCGGGCGCGGCCCGATGCAAGGTCATATCGGCCTCGCCAGGGCTCGGTGTAGAGCGTTCTTCCGCCATGAGCACTTAGTTCTTGACCGGCACCAGGTTACCGTCGCGAGCTCGGACAGCCCAGGCGCAGTGATCCAAATTCCTGCGCCCAGCATCATCTCTGGGATCGGCGAGGGGAAGGTTGGATTTGGACGGAAGATGTGTTTTTTGGTGTGCTTCACGCAGATGAGTGGACCTGGAGGGGAGGGTCCGACCCCTTGGAAGAGAGCACCTTCTTCAAACGCAGCATCGCCGTCTCGCCCCTCGGTGGGATTCGCATCGCCTGCTTCGTCAAGCAGGGCGCAGGCGTATTGACGCCGCGGCGCACGCTACCCCACTTCACCTTGGTCTACGTGGTGCGGGGACGCGGCGCCTATCGGGACGCCCTCGGCAACCGGGCCGACGTGGAGCCGGGCAACGCGATCGTGGTGCTGCCGGGCCTCGAGCACTGGTACGGCCCCCCGCGGGGAGAGACATGGGATGAGCTCTACCTGGTATTCGAGGGCCCTGCCTTCGACCTGTGGCTCGAACAGGGCTGCTTCGATCGCTCCAGACCGGTGATCCACCTCTCGCCAGTCGACTACTGGCTGGGGCGAATCAAGCAGGCGATCGGCGAAGCTCACGGCGACGATGCCGACGAGATGATGCGCGAGGCCATCCGCCTGCAGGAACTTCTGGCGGAGATCCAACGCGCCACCCGCGAAGACGCGGAAGGTCGACTGATGTGGCTCGCCGAAGCGAAGCAGAACATCGAGGAGTATTCCGACCCCAAGGTCGCCGCCGCCGCCATGAACGTTCACTACGAGGTCTTTCGCAAGAAGTTCAAGAAGCTGTCGGGCCTGTCGCCCGGCCGCTACCGCACCGCGGTCCTCATGGAATCCGCCTGCCGCCTGCTCTGCGACCGCAGCAAGACCTTGAGCCATATCGCAGCGGAGCTGGGCTTTTGCGACGAGTACCACTTCAGCAAGCAGTTCAGTAAGACTATTGGCTGGTCACCGCGCGAGTACCGCGCGCGAATCTCCCTCCGCAACTGACCGATTCTGCGACTGAACGTAATCGACCGGTGGATGGGTGACCCACCGCACACAGGACTCCCGTTCTGGGCACCGCGCGACCCAGCGCCCCCCGCCGGCCTAGGCGACGCGAAAACCGGTGAACCCGGCCACGGTAACGCTCCCTAAGGGCGTTTACCCTAGCTATGACCGGTGTTGCTTTGCCATCAAGTGATGTTGCTCTCGAAGACGTCCCTCCGGAGTTGGTTGATCACGGCCATGTGTACGGTTGCCGTGATCCCTGCGACCACCCTCTCCTACCTCCTGGCCGACCGCGGCGCCGAACAGCGCGCGGAGCGCTCGGCGGAGCGTATGGTGCGACTTGGATCGTTCCTCGGGCGTTCCGTGGATACCTTCATCGCCGAACACCGTCGCGCCGTGATCCAGCTGGCGCAAAGCGTGGCTCACAGCATCGAGTATGGGAGCGACGATCGCCTGCGCGATCTCCTCGCCTTCCATCGCGCCTACGGGGACTTCAACACGACCTTGTCCACGGACGTGAAGGCGAACATCCTCGCCTCCACGATCCGCGAGGCGGGCACCCCCGTGCAGTGGGTGGTAAGCGCAGACAACGTCAGCGACCGCAACTATTTTCAGATCGCCAAGGCGACCGAGAGCGCCTTCGTATCGGAGGTCTTCCTTGGCCGCGGCACGGACGTGCAAGTGCTCATCGTCGCGGTGAGTGCACCGATCCAGCTCAGCGACGGTAGCTTCGCCGGCATCGTCGAGGGCTCGCTTGTCCTCGACGAGTTCGAAGGTCTCTTCACCGCTGAGGAACTCCCACCAGGGTTAGAGGTGATGCTAGTGGACCAGCGAAATCGCATGATCCACCAGTCCACGGGTCTGCGCTTCGGCCCACTCACACAGATCTCCGACAGCAGCTGGGCCAGGGACGACCCCCAGGGCATCGAACGACCTGATGGCTACATCACCGCCGCCGCGCCAGCAGGCAGCGGCTGGCGCGTGCTAATGCGCCTGCCGCGCGATCGTATCGCCAGCCAGCGCTGGGGCGAGTTCCGCTTCGCGCTGCTATGGGCCGCGTTGGCGCTACTGGTCACGGTGGCGGTGGCGATCGGCCTGGCCGCTTTCATCTCCCACCCGTTGGCTTGGCTCGATCAGGAGGTAAGCGCGTTGGATCCGGAGCAGGCACAGGCACCGGAGGCTCCCCGCTTGGCGCCCCCTGAGATTCGACGGATCGCCATGCATTTGAAGGAAGTCACCCAACGTCTGCGTGTCTCCTACAGCGCCCTTCGCGAGGCCGTCGACCGCGGCGAGACCCTGCAGGCTCAGTTGACCAACACCGTGCGCGAACGGGAGGCGGAGATCGCCGAGCGTACCGCTGATTTAGTGGAGGCCAACGCACGGCTGGAAGTACTCAGCCGCCAGGACGGCTTGACCGGTGTGCTCAATCGACGTGCCCTAAATGAGGGTCTGGAATGCGCCGCGAGATCGGCCGCGCGCGAGGGAACACCGCTTTCCGTGCTGCTCATCGATGTGGACTACTTCAAGCACTACAACGATCACTACGGGCACCTAGATGGCGACGACGCCCTGCGTCGAATCGCCAGCGCCCTGCAGGAAAGCTGCGCCCGCCCGCGAGACGTCGTGGCTCGCTACGGCGGGGAGGAGTTTGCCGTCATCCTGCCGCAGACGCCCTTCGCGGGCGCCGCTCAAGTAGCAGAGCGAATTCGCGCAGCGCTCGCGCGACAGCGAATGCCCCACGAACGATCGCCCCTGGGCCTGGTCACCGTCAGCATCGGATTCGCCACGGCCGAAGACTGCACGCGCCACGTGGGTGATCCCCTTGTGAAGGCGGCAGACGAGGCCCTTTACCTGGCCAAAACGCAGGGGCGCGATCGCGCTGTGGGGGCGCCGAGCGTCAAGCACTTGCGCTCCGTTGGGGACGCAGGCTAGACACCTCGTTCGGCTTTTGTCGGTCGAATTCCAACCCGCTGCAAAGGCGGTGACTCCCGAGGCGGCGTCTGGCGGCGTCGCTGACACGTGCGGGAAGTCGGTCTGCGGATCGAAGGCCTGGGCACTGACTGGCGCCTGGAACAGGAAGCCTTGCGCCGCCTGGCAACCTAGCCCGCGCAGGGCACTGAGCGCTTCCCTGGTCTCCACACCCTCTGCGATCACGCTCATGCCAAGCGCTCGCGACATAGACAGAATGGAGGCGACGATCGCCAGGGGACGTGCTTCGTCTTCGATGTTGCGGATCAATGAGCGGTCGATCTTCAGCACCTTGAACGGCAGTGCCTCGGCGCTCTCCACCCGCTGGGTGCGCAGCTTGACCACCGGCTGGAAGTACACCTCCAGCTGCTCCTGCTCGATCGCCTGGCGAAGATCGCGCTGGATGCGCACTCGGTCGGTCAGGCGATCTTGGAGCGTGGTGTCGAAGACCCGCACGCGGTTCTTTCCCGCTCCCTTTGCGTCGTACATGGCGATGTCGGCATTGCTCATCAGCGTACTTGCGTCCGCCCCATGATCCGGGTAAACGGCGACGCCGATGCTGGTGGTCACGCCCACCTGATGACCGTCGATCGTGATCGGCTCCGCCACCCGCTCGATCATGTCCTGGCAAACCGCATCGATGCGCGCGGCATCATTAGGTCCGTGAGCACTGCGGCGAACTCATCACCACCGAAGCGGGCGACCGTATCCTCACCACGCACACGCGCCGCAAGGCGCATAGCGGTGGTCATGAGCACGATGTCGCGGGCGGCGTGACCCAGGGGCCAGCTGCTTGCTCAGCAGGCGGGCGGCTGAGGAAGCAGCGACGAGCAGGAATGCCGCCGAATCGCGATGCGGGTAAAGGCCTTAGGCCCCTAGGTGCGCTTGAAGCTAACCCCGAAGAACAGGGAGTAGAGGAGCGGCACGACGCCAAGGGTCAACACGGTGGCGAATAGCAGCCCAAAGATGATGCTGATCGCCATCGGCTCCCACATGGGGCCACCGCTCAACCACAGGGGCAGCAGCCCGCCCACGGTGGTGACCGTCGTCAACAGGATCGGCCGCAGGCGCGTTTGCGCCGAGCGCAGCACGGCGTCCGCTGGCGACAGGCCCTGCTCATCAGTCTCGATTCGGATGCGATCGAGCAGTACGATGGCGTTGTTGATCACGATACCTGCGAGTGAAATGATACCTAGCAGAGTCATAAAGCCAACGTAGGAGCGTGCGATGAGCAGCCCCGCCACCACGCCGATGAGGCCGAGGGGAATCGTAATCAACACGATCAAGGGGCGGCGCAAGCTGTTGAACTGCGCCACCAGCAAAAGCAGGATAATCAGACCGGCGATCGGCAGCTTGGCTGCGATCGACGCATTGGCCGTGCCCGAGGTCTCCGCCTCACCGCCGAATTCCCAGGCGTAGCCGAAGGGCCAGGTCTTCGCTTGCTCCTCGAGCCAGGGACTGATCGCGGCGTTCACTTCGCTCGCCGTATACCCTGGTACTAGCAGCGCTTCCACCGCCACGGTGCGCAGGCGATCGCGATGGCGGACGATCGCCGGCTCCCATACCAAACGTACGGTGGCCACATCGTCAAGGGGCACGTTGCGCCCGCTGGACTGGGCGTACACGTTCACCGATGGCACCGCGCTGCCGCGCTTGGGCAAGCTGCCCACCGCGCCGCGCGAACGCAGGATCACGGGGATAAGCTCATCCGCTTCGCGGTACTCGGTGGTCTCCAGACCGTCGAGGGCCGTCTGCAGGGAGAGCGCCACGTCTTGGTTCGTCACCCCAGCGAGGCGGGCGCGGGTCTCATCCACCCCCACCTGCAGCTTCTTCGAGCGAGGGCCCCAGTCGTCGGTCACCTGTCGCGCGCCGGCCACCTGCTCGAGCTGCCCTTTGAGCGCGTCGGCGATACGGAACAGCTCCTCCGTGTCTCGTCCCGAGAGCCTTATGGAGACCGGCGGCCAGGCGGGAGCACCGAGGGGTAGCGGGCGAATGGTGGGGTTCGCATCCGGAAACTCGTTCTCCAGGTAGTCCTCCAACTCAGGTACGATACGCGCCGTGATCTGCTCTACGCTGCTCGCCTCACCGAGCACCATCGCGTAGTTCGGCGACGCGGGCTCGGGGTTGTAGGGCAGCAGAAACTTCGGTGCCCCGGCACCGACGAAGGTGCCCCATTGAGTAATCCCAGGCTCCTCATTACGCGCACTTAGTCGATCGCGAACGAAATCATCGAGTGCCTGCATCAGGGCGTCCATTCGCTCGATCGGTGCACTATTCGGCAGCTCAACCTCGGCCGTGAACTGCGGACGATCGTTGTCCGGAAAGAAGATGTTCGGCACGTATGCAAAGCCCTGCATGGCACCCCACCACACGGCTCCGACGAGGCCAAGGGCGATGAACCGATGGCGCAGAGCCAGCAACAGCAGCGCGCGGTAGACACCATAAAAGGGGCCGCCGTAGGGATCCGTGCCCTCCTCGCGAACCTTGATGCGAAGAAATCGAGAGCACAGCAAAGGCACCATCGTGAGGGCGAGCACCCAAGAGCAAAGCAAGGTGATCGTCACCACGATGAACAAGGGCGCCGTGTACTCGCCCGTGGACGACTCGGCAAGGTAGATCGGCAGGAAGGCAGCCGAGGTGGTAAGCGAGGAGATCAGCAAAGGCAGACGTAGCTCCGCCGCCGCGTTCAGGCTCGCGTCCCAAGCGGATTCCCCAGCGCCCATGCGCACCATCACCGACTCGGTCATGACGATGGCGTTATCAACCAACATCCCAAGAGCGATGATCAACGCCGCAAGGGACATCTGATCGAGCCCGACACCGATCGTAGACATGATCAATAGAGCAGAGATCATCGCCGCCGGAATCAGGCTCGCCACGATCAGGCCCGTACGCAGGCCGAGGAACACCAACATGACGGCCGCCACAATCAGCACCGCTTGTACCAGGCTGCCGGTGAACTCATCCACCTTGCGCTGGACCACCTGCGCCTGATCCAGAAGCAGTTCGAACTCGACGCCGATGGGGTAGACGCTACGCGCGCGCTCTACAACGCGGCGCACGTCCTCCCCCAGATCGATGACGTTGCCGCCCTCACGCAGTGATACATGCAGGGAAAGGCCCGGCTCCCCGTTGTAGCGGAACAGCTCCTCGGGCGGATCCACATAGCCACGCTCGATGGCGACGATGTCCTGCAAGCGAATCACATCGTTCGAGCCAGGTACGTTGACGATGGTGCGCCCGAGTTCGTCGAGGGTCTGGAAGTTGCCGGACGGCTCGAGCAGGAGTTTCTCGTACTCGGTGATCAGGTCGCCGCCGGGCAGGATGATGTTGCGACTGGTGAGAATGCTCTGCAGCTGCACAGGAGAGAGACCTAGCTCAGCGAGGCGCGCGTTGTCGTACTCGACGAAGATCCGCTCCTCCTGCGTACCGAAGATCTCCACCTTAGCAACGTTGTCGATGAGCAGCAGCTCATCGCGCACCTCCTCGGCGATATCCTCGAGCTCGCGGTAGCTGAAGCCCTCGCCCACTACCGAGACGACAGTGCCGAAAACATCGCCGAACTCATCGTTCACGAAGGGGCCGATCACATCGTCCGGCAGGTTGCTTTGCGCGGAATCCACCTTGCGCCGCAGCTTGTCCCAGATGGGGCGCATCTGGGTGTAGCTCTCCTTTACATTGACGTATATGACGGAGACGCCAGCCTTCGAATCGCTACTGACGTAGTCGAGCTCCGGCATCTCTTGAATGGCCTCTTCGAGCTTGTCGGTGACCAGCTGCTCGACGCGCTCAGGGCTAGCACCGGGAAACAGGGTCTGCACTAACGCAGTGCGGATGATGAAACCGGGATCCTCGTTGCGTGGCATCGACTGGTAGGCAGCGAGGCCTGCCATCAGCACCACTGCCAAGGCGACCAACGTCACCCGGTCTCGGGACATAGCCAGCTGGGTGATGTTCACGGCTCAGCGCTCCAGCAAGCGCACGATCTGATTCGGCTGGATGCGACTAACACCAGCAGTAACTACGAGCTCCCCGGGTGAGAGACCCTGGCGAACGGAGACGCCCCCGGGCGTGAGGTCCCCAACGGTCACCTCTCTGCGCAAGGCCCGCCATAGTTCACCCTCATCCGGCTCCAGCACGAAGACGAATTTACCCGCCGCATCCTCGCCGACAGCCACCAGCGGCACGACCAACTCGTCCCCACTTGATTCGACGCCGATCTCGAAGATCACATCGCCCGCCATGCCGGAACGCACAGCGCTGCAGCCTTCGATCAGTGCCACCGTGACGGGAAATGCCGACGACCCGTTGCCCGACGCCACGCCGACCTCGGTCACCGTCGCCGGAAACTGCCGGTCCTCCAGAGCGCCGATCACCACGGAGACGGGATCGCCCTCGCGCACGCGCGAGATCACCGTGCCGGGAACGCTCACCTGCACTTCGGGACAGTCGCCGCAGTTCACCCGCACCACCAGCTGGCCAGCCGAAACGTTCTCACTCGTCTTCACCGGCGTTTGCGCGACCGTGCACTCCTGGGGCGCGCGCAAGCGCGTATAGGAGAGCTGCAAGCGTGCCGCTTCGAGCTGCTGAGTGGCTTGGCGTACCTGCGCGGCCGCCGATTCGGACTGAGCTCGGGACGCGTCCAGTTCGCTGCGCGACGCATTGCGGTTCTCGTACAGCCCTCGGGTACGGTCGTAGGAGGCACGGGCGTTGCGCTCGCTGGCTTCGGCCGAGGCCAGGCCCGCCTCCGCCTCTTGCACACGCACCTGGTAATCCGTGGGATCGAGGCGAGCGATCACCTGCTGCGGCGTGACCCCATCTCCCACCTCCACCAGCAGATTCGTGACCGTGCCGCTGACCTTGAAGCTCAAGTTACTCTCGAGGGCCGCCTGGGCGACACCTGAGAAGGTACGCACCTCCGCGGAATCCCTCGGCAGCACGCGTTCGTAACGCACCGGCCGAACCACGGGAGCCACCTCCGGTGTCGGCGTGTCACACGCGGCCAGGGTGAACAGGGGCAGTGCGGCGATCAGCGCGGCGCGAGGCTGGGCGTTGGCACGGGTCATCTCGGTCTCTCCGGCGCGAGCGGCTGCACGCCGCGATCAGCAAAGTACTCCGCTAGGCGGACGAACCAGGCTTCCAGCCCATCCTGGCTGAGCACAGACTCGAAACTGCCTGAGGCTCGTACTAGTTCCACGTAGTCCAGCAGGAAGGCGTAGCGGGCCTCGGCTTGGGCCAAGTTGGCGGCCAGGGCTGCGTCCTGGGCGTTCACCAGATCGGTGATGGACACGGCTCCCTGGGAGTAGGCATCGGCGATAAGCTCGAGGTTCTCGGCCGCCGCACGGGCAGCATCCCCAGACAGCTCAATCGCCGGATAGGAGCCGCCCGTCTGCTTGAGCGCCGCGCGGGCGCGCGCCTCTACCCGCTGCGCCAGGTCTGCTCGCTGGGTTTGAATTTGATCGAGTTCGTGGGCCGCCTGGGAACGCGCCGCCCGGCGGGCGCCGCCAGCGAAGAGCGGCAAGCTCAGCTGCACGCCCACGTTCCAACTCTCATCATCGAGGCCGGCACCCGCGAAGTCAGAGCCGCGGCCACTGCGATCGAGGTTGCTCGAGCCGCTACCACCCACGGTCACCGAAGGGATATAGAAGCTACGTTTCTGCGCAAGCAGGTCCCGTTCTTGGGCCGATTCCAGGGCGTCGAATTGAGCTAACTCCGGGGCCTGGCGCAGGGCGTCTTCGACGACGTACTCCTGGAACGTCTCCCATACGATGGGGTTGTCGATAAAGCGCGTGAATCGCGGATCCTCCAAGGCCTGTAAGGGGCCCTGTGTCCCAGCGTCGGTAGTAGCCAAGGCGATACGCTGAGGTCGATTGAGAACCCGGCTGAGCTCCACTTCGGCGGCGCGACGGTCCGCCTCTGCCGCCAACAGATCGCGCTTGTCCGTGGCCAGCTCGCTCTCCCAGCGCAGCACATCGCCGCGGCCGCTAATGCCGATGCGCTCGCGGGTACGGGCGAGTTCGAAGTTGGTGCGCGTCACTTCGAGGTTGGACGCTCGAACGCTCTCGAGGGCCTTCGCCCGAAGTACGCCGAGGTAGGCGTTTGCCGCCAGCTGCAGTACATCGAGCACACGAGCGCGATAGGCATGGTCTTGAGACTCGCGCAGGAAGCGAGAGACCACGAAGCCCGCCCGCACCTCTTCGGCATAGATCACCTGCGAGACTTCGATGCCCGCATCGATGGAGCGCTCGCTGGAGATCCCGGGCGCGGCACGGTCGCCGTCGATCTGCGTCCGGCTGAGAGAACTTGATACCTGAGGCAGCAGACCTGAGCGAGCCTGATCGACCGTATCCTCGGCGATGCGCACATCGAGCTCGTCCGCGCGCAAGCCGAGGTTGCGATCGATCGCGTCTAGCATGGCGCCGATCAAGCTGAAGGCTTCCCCTTGATCGGGTTCGACATCGTCAATGCGGATCGCATCGACCAGGACGGACCACCGGGGCAGGAACCCGATGGCTCTTGCGGAGCGCATGTTGATCGCGACACGCTCCGCTTGCGGCAAGGCGACTCCCAACTCCGCGGCCGGCTCGCCGAGCAGGATTCGCTGGGCCATCAAGGCGATTCGGCGGGCGTACCGCGTGAGATCATCACTGCCGCCGCCGGTGGCCAGCATCAACCCCTGCTCCACCTGGGTGCGCCCAAGCAGGGAGAAGCTTGGCAAGCGCTGCGCGATCAGCCCATCGGCCAGGGCGCGCATGTCCGCACCGCTAAAGCGGTGCAACGGTGTCACGTACACTGCGTCCGTGCGCTTGGGCAAGCGCCGGAGCGCGTCCGCCACCGAATCGGTGACTGGGACCACATCCACGCTCACTGAGAAGGCGGCCTCAGTCGCCTCGGCACGCTGGCGCAGCTGCGGAATCGACTCCAAGGTGAGCGCGTCCACCAGCACCGTGAGGTGCTCGAAGGGGCTGATGCGATAGAAGCTCTCCAGGTCCTGCTCCACCTCGCGCAAGCTCGTCACGTAGGTGAAGTTCGCCTTACCGCTCGCGCCGGCCTCGAAGGGAAAGCCCTGCAGTGCGGCGTCTGCCACTCGCGCCGCAATCACCGGCTTTCGCAAGCGCTCAACGCGGGCGGCCTCGTGAGAGGCAACGAGACCTAAGGTGATGATCAGGTCTACCTCGTCATCATCGAGAAGCTGGCGCAAGCTGGCACGCACCCCCGCTAGGCGCCAGCCTCCGTCGAGCTGCTTGGCGGCGGGAAAGCGCGGCTGTACATCTGGGCGCAGGAGATCGACCATCTCGCGCTGAATCGCGGGGAGTTGCGTTTGCGCCAGCTCGTCAGGGCCGTCGAGCAACACTCCGATCGTGACCGAAGGTTGGGCTAGCGCGGGCAGGGCAAGGCACAGGAGCAGCCGGGCGAGCAGCGACAAGAGGGCGGGCCGCGAGCCAAGGGCGGCTGAGGAATTCATGGGGAGGGTCGTTCCCTGAGCGATCACGCGAAGGAGCGTAACCGCCTGCCCTGACGAACACCAGCGATGTCCACCGTGGCCCAGGGCAACGAGGGGCTAGGGTCGATACGTCGCTAGCCCCTCGTCAGCAAGAAGGTGGGCGCGGCCAAAAGAGGGAAGAGAGGGATTGGCCGCGCCCGGGGGGATCGTCGCGCTAGAAACTAGCGTTCAGGCGCGCGTAGTAGTAGCCACCTTGCCAGGGCACGATCGAGCTCGACGCGAATATGCGCCCGCAGCAAAAGTCGTTATCGCTGGCGATGCGGTCCACCTCGTCGGGGAAGGTGTCGAATAGGTTACGACCGCCTACGGTCATGCGGACGCGGTCCGTGACCTGATAGCTCGCCTCGAGGTCGACGAAGAGCGTGCTGTCGTACTCCTGGATCGACAGTGGATCGGTGTTATCCGAGTTGTCGCTCGGGCCGAAGAAGCGGCCGCGCGCGAGCACGGTGAAGCGGCCGATGTTGTGCACTCCGGTCACATTGAAACGTAGGTTCGGGTCAGCGTTCTCAAAGTCGAACTGTGCTTCGGGGTTTAGAAACTCACTAGCATCCGAGCGAAGCTCGTTTTCGTTGTAGTTCATCGAGAACATGAAGTCCGTGGTGCCCGCATTGCCCCAGGCCACCGGGTAGGTGGCCACCACGTCCACACCCTGCGTGCGGCTATCGAAAGCGTTGGTAAAGTAGTTGACGCCGCCGATCGACTCTGCACCCACCACACCAGCCGCTTGCAAGGCCAGGAAGTTGTCGAAGGCATCTCCGCTTTCGGGATCGGCAGACACGTCGAGCGTAGAGATCGCGTTGAAGCGGTCATCAATGTCGATGCGGTAGAAGTCAACCGTTAGATCCAGCGCACCGACCGCGGCGGTGAAGCCGACGGTGAAGCTGTCGCTGGTTTCCGCATCGAGGGGTGATGCGCCGAGCGCCTGGGCGACGGGGCCAGAGGCTGGGAACAGGCCGGTTGCGACGGGGAAACCGTTCGGCAAGCGGGTGGAGACGTTCGTAGTGCCTTGCTGCCCTGGCGTGGGCGCGCGAAAGCCCGTGCCCCAAGAGCCACGGATGCCAAAGGCCGGCGTGACGTAGTAGCGCGCCGCCACTTTGCCCACGGTCACGCTACCGAAGTCCGAATAGTCCTCAAAGCGCACGGCCCCCTGCAACAGCAACTTCTCCGTGACGTCCGCGCTTAGGTCGAGGTACACCGCGAAAGAATCGCGTTCATAGGTATCAGAGAATTCGGGCGAATAGCCTGGGAAACCGTTCGAGCCGACACCGACCACTGTGTAGACCGCATCGTTCGGATCCGCGCAGCTGAGGCTGGAGCCGTTGGCGATGACCGCCTCGCCCGCTGCCGTGGGCGTGCGTGTGGCCACGTCGGCCTCGTCCGTGCAGAAGCCGAAGGGATCTTGAGCAGCGAAGGGGCCTGGCGTGTAGGAGGCAGGGTCGTCGGACTGGCCTACCTCGTAGCTCTCATCCAGGTATGAGGCGCCATAGGCGACCACCAGCGGCGACGCCGTCCCGATATCAAACTCGCTGGTCATGTCCAGCTGCACTTGGAACTCTTCGTTGGACAGGGTGCCGGGGCGGAAGTCCGTCGGCGTATCCGGCCCCAGTGATGGATTAATCGTGTTGAACAGGCGGTAGTCGATCTCGTTGAACCCGTAGCGTGCACTCGCGTCCCAGGAGAACAGGGCGTTCTCCCGGCTGCGCAAGCCACCAGCCACGGAGTAGTCGGTCACCTCGCCTTCAAATCGCGGCGTGAAGCCACCCGGGAAGATTTCCAGGGGGCTGTAGAGTGAGCCGTCCTCGAGTCGCAGATCCTCCACTGTACCGTTGCCCGGATAGCGGTAGAAGAAGCTACCGTCGCCCTCGCTGTCGGAGTAGTTACCGAAGCTGTAGAGTTCCATGCCGTTGTCGAAGTCGTAGCCCGCGTTGTAGAAAAAACGCACGGACTGGGCGTTGGGCTGGCCCCAGGGCTGGACGACGCTGCCCTCTACGGACGCATCGTCGATGCCCCCCGGGAAGGCCTGCTGAAGGGCGTCCAGACGCGCATCATCCTCATTGGGACGACCGAGAACGAAGTCTGCGTAACCGGCGTCCGGATCGAAGCGCGGGTTGCTAGGGTCGACGCAGAACCAGGACTCACAGTATTGCTCAGCTCGCTCGGTGAAGTCGGCGTCGTTGAACTCACCGGAGATGGACAGAAAGCCTGAATCGCCCAAGGGCAAGCCTACGTTGGCTTGGGCGGTGACACTGGTGCCATCGGACTCGTAGAACTGCCCTGTGTCCAGGGCGACGTCGATGCCTTCGGAGTTCTGCTTCAGGTTGAAGTTGATGACGCCAGCGATAGCATCCGATCCGTACTGTGACGACGCGCCATCGCGCAGCACCTCGATGCTCTGGATAGCGATAGAGGGAATCGTGGCAACGTCGGGGCCCTGGGCCCCATCGCCGCCAATCGTCACCAGTGAGGCACGATGGCGGCGCTTGCCGTTCACAAGTACCAAAGTGTGGTGCGAAGGTAGCCCCCGCAGTGACGCGGGGCGAATGAAGGTGGAGCCGTCGCTGATCGGTTGGCGACCGACGTTGTAGGACGGCACCAGCGTCTGCAGGATGTCCTGTGTGTCCGTGTGCGAGACGGCTTCGATGGCCGAAGCATCAAAGGTGTCTACGGGTACTGCCGCATCCACGGCCGTGCGCGGCGCGCCGCGCAGGCCCGTTACGGTGACCTCTTCCACTTCGCCTTCCTGTGCGATCGCGACCCCCACCGCACTCATCGCCCCCAAGGCGAATGCGATCCTAATACTGTTGCTGCGTACGCTCATTGCGTCACCTCTCCCCAGAAACGAATTTGGCCCCACCGCCATCCCCAGACGTTCGGCGACCGACGGAACCCCTACGGGCCCTCGGGGGGAATTGTGCATAGGTCGTGCCAACCCTATCGCGGCGCAGCGGAAGTAGCGCCACGGGCATGCTTACTAACTGATTAACCGAAGCTTTTCCCGCTTGCAGCAACAGCGCCAGGGACGTCTGGGGCAGCTCAAGCCTTGGCTAAGCGAGCGACGGCCCGCACCCCTACGCTCTCCGCGATGCACCAAAACTGCGCACTCAGCTAATGCAATTGATTGCAGTTGTAGTTGACAACGATGAGCGGCTTATCGATAAGTACGAGAGTGACGGGCAGGAGACTTCGGCGTGCCGGTTGGCCCGAGAAGTGAGCCGCCTGGGCAGGCGATACACCCACGCGAGCGACACCGACAGGGGCGCTCGCACACACGCTCGGGAGGGGGGCGAGTGGGACGCTACTCGCCAGCAGGCCTTGCGATGATGACCTCTACTTCTACCAACATCCCCGGGGCTGCCAAGCCAGCCACTTGCACGGCCGAGCGGGCGGGCAGATTGGGCTGCTCTTCGGTACCGAAGTACTGCGTGTACGCTTCCATAAAGCCCGCGAAGTCCAGCCGACCTCCCGTCGCCTCCGTACCGACCAGGAACACGGTCATCTTGATGATGTCCCCGAACCCCACGCCAAGGTTCTCCAGCGACGTCTCCATGCGGCTGAAGACACTCATCGCTTGGGTCTTCGTGTCTCCCCAATAGGCCTCACTGAAACGCTCGGCGTCGGGGTCCACGGGACGCGGTGTCAGACCACTGTGGTGAATGAGCGTAGTGTTCGGCGAGGTTTCCACCGCGAGGGCGATGGGGAAGGTGGAGCCGTTGGGCAGGGGGTACCGGGTGACTTCCTGCGCCGCTAGCGGTGCTGCGGCGATCATGGTGCTGGCTAGCATGGCCGCTGCACGCACGCGGGGGGTGTTCATCTTGGCTGACTCCTGTTGGCCGGAAAGACGGTCGTGGTCCACTGGCGGCAAGGCCGCCAGGTACTGACTGAGTTGATCTAGAGCATCCGCTCCGCCGAGGCTAACGAGTGAGGCCTGCATAGCCAACACACTGCTGTCCTGCTCGGACTCGCTGGCGCTTGTGAAGGCATCCATGCGCTTGCGCAAGTACCAGGCGTTCTGCCCCGCCAAGGCCGGGGCGCCGAGCGTCTGATTGCCACCGGCATCATCACCGTGGCACGCGGCACACGCTGGGTATGCGGCGGCCGCGGTAGGCTCCGAGGGCACAGCGCCAGCGGGTGAGGACTGCTCCGGCTCCAAGGAGATGACCGTGCGCGCTACGCTTGCGATCTGCTCATCGCTCATAGCCGCAGCCACAGCCTGCATCACCGCTCCGTACTCATCGTTGCCACCGCGTCGACCCTCCCGGTAGGCATGAAGCTGCTGTTCGACGTACCAGGGGGCCAGCACTCGCAAGGAGGGCGCGCCGATCGCTTGATTCCCCTGCGCACGTACACCATGACATAGCAGACACTGCTCGTGGGGCTGCGCCCCCGTGGAAGGGGCGATCAGAGCAGCACCTAACAGTATCGTTGCAATCCCTGCATCAGACACTGTCCCCATGTTAGGTGGATGCCATCGTGGTCCGCTCGTCGATCTGCTCGATCACCTTGAGCGCTGATGCCAAAGCGCCCTCCTGCCAGCCCGCGTGGTAGCTCACCTGATCGCCGATCATGAAGTGATTACCGACGGGGGCGGCTAGCGTGGGGAAGTACTCACGCCGGTTCTGCTCATCCCAGCGCGCCGCGCAGCCGAGCATGTGATTCATCCGGTGCCACGCCACAGAGATGCCCGTTTGCATGTAACTGCCGTACCCCGGGTGCACCTTCTCGCCCTCCCGAATCGCCTTGGCGATGCGTTCGGCGGGGGTGAGGCGTGCGAATTTCTCACCCACCTGTGGCGGGAAGGTGTAGGCACCGAGCACGATTCCCTTGGCGCTATGGATGCCATGGCTGGGGTACCAAATCTGGGCAATGTCCTGGAAAGTCCATGAGATACCGCCGTAGATACCCTCACGCTCCCAGAACCGTTCACGCGCCTGCAGACCAATTTTGAACAGCTTGCCTCGGGTCGGTGCCTGCAATGCGCGAGCGTAGCGGGCCGGGAAGTTATGCTCTATGCCGGAGAGAAGATGGGAGGGGATACTGTTCAGGCAGTAGGTCGCGTCGATCTCCTGACGTTCCCCATTGGCGTCCTGGTAGGCGACGCGCACGCCACCCGGGCGCAGGAACACGCCGCGTACGGGACAGTTCAGTCGCACCATCGATCCAACCTGACGCATGAAGCCCGCAACGATGCGATCCATGCCGCCGACGGGCTGCATCATCGGTGTGGCCTGATCGCCTAGCTCTCCCCAGTGCATCGGGAATCGCCAGAAATCGGACTTCAGCAGCTCCTTTAACTCGAAGGGATCGCGCTCGCTCGCGGGGATGATCATGCCGCCGCCCGCGATGCCCGCACGATGGGAGCCCTGGTAAGTGTGATCCGGCCCGAGATCGCCGTAGGCGCGGGCAAACTCGCGAACGCGCTCGATGTCGTCAGCGGACAGCGTTCCGTCCATGGCTTGGGGCGACATGGCCTTACAAAGCAGCTCACTTAGGAAGCCGCGCATGTCCGTCACGTACTCGCGGTTGCGGATCGGCCGCCCTCCCAACATGCGATCGTCCTGCACGTAGGCGCTGCGGTTCTCGTTGACGAACACTTCGAGGGGCACGCCGAGGACGCGGCAATAGTGCAACAGGCGGCGGTGGTTGCCGGGGATGCGGGCCGGCCCCGCATTGAAGTAGAGGTTGGGGTGGTCGTCGAAATCGCACACTTGGCGTGCGCCAATCTCGTCGATCACGGTGCCGTGGCGAACGGTGAAGTTGCGCCCACCGGCTCTGGCAGACGCCTCCAACACCGTCACCTCGTAGCCGGCCCGCCCAAGCTCGTAGGCCGCTGCAAGCCCTGCGATGCCGGCACCTAGGATGACCACACGCTGAGGTGAGCGCGGGCGCATCAGCGCTGAAGGGATGCTCGCGCCGTTGGCAAAGTCCGGCAACAGACCAAGCGCCATCGCGACGCCGTAGGCGGCACTCGCGCCGCCGGAGGATCCGACAAGTTCAAGAAACCGTCGACGCGATAGCTGCGGCGGTGGCTGCATGGGGGCTCCACAAGACGACCCGTGACAAGACAGCCATGCATTTTGTGCGCCAGCTCACAACTCTTACGCCGTTACCGGGCACGCGCCATCACCTTACCCAGTTGTTCGCTAACGCCAGGCGTTGCCCTGCAAACGTTTGCTGCCCGCGCTGACGGCCGCCGCAACCGCCAAGTCGTGAGTATGGACCGGCACGCGGCGACTCTTGAGGTGCTCCCGACTTGCCGCAGCGCCGATCAGGTGAGCGGCGCGCTAAAGTCGTGCGCCACGCCGGTGCAGTGCATCAAGGTTGGGCATCGGGCGCGCGTCCCCGCGACGGCGCATCCGGGCACGGGAGGCGGACGAACGCTGCCAGTGGGGTAGCCTAGGCCCCCTGTATCCCATTGGCGCTGCAGGCAAAGGAGCCCTCAGGTGGCCGAGTCAGAGTCCGAAAACTCCAATCCCAAGTCGCTGATCGCCACCGTGATCGCCACGGCTGTCGGCGCAGCGATCGCATTCGCCGGGAGTGACGGTGGCGAGACCACCGCTGGCGGTTGGCCCATCTTCGCCCTCTGTGCCGGCCTCGCCTTCGCCATCAACTGGGTGGCGTTCATCCCCTCGGCAATTGCTCGCAGCGAACGGATCTACGACCTCACCGGCGGCATCACCTACCTAAGCGTGACTTCCGTAGCGGTCCTTTTGTCCAGTGATTTGGACCTGCGTGGACAGCTGGTTGCCGCGGGCGTGATCCTCTGGGCCACCCGGCTGGCGTCCTTTCTGTTCATGCGCATCATGAAGGACGGCAAAGACGGACGCTTCGATGAGATGAAGACCAACCCCATCACCTTTCTCATGGCCTGGACCCTACAGGGCCTTTGGGTGCTGCTGACTGCCGCGGCCGCCCTCGCAGTCATCACCGGGGGCGAGCGGCAACCCCTCGGCGTGATCGGTGCGATCGGGATCGCCGTCTGGGCAGCAGGCTTTGCCGTCGAAGCGCTGGCTGACGCGCAGAAGTCTCGCTTCAAGGCCGATCCGGCCAACCACGGCAAGTTCATCGACACGGGGCTGTGGGCCTGGTCGCGACATCCGAACTACTTCGGGGAGATCGTCATCTGGGTGGGCATGGCGATCATCGCCCTGCCGGTGCTCCAAGGCTGGCAGTACGCCACATTGATCTCACCGGTATTCGTCGCATTCCTGCTCATCAAAGTGAGCGGTATCCCGATGCTCGAGGAGCGGGCGGACGCGCGTTGGGGCGGGCAAGGCGACTACGAGAAGTACAAGGCGGCAACGCCCGTGCTGGTGCTCAAACCTCCCTCGCGCAGCGCCTAGTGGGCCGCTTGGCAAATAAGGTAACGCTCAGTCTGCGTAGGGGCAGCGTCAGCAAGGCGCGTCGCGCAGCCGATGGCATCGGCCATTGGCAAGCGATGCAACGCCGCGGACGCTGCCCCTGGCAAACCCGAAGGGCGAGTAGCACCTTGTTTACCAAGTGGCCCACTAGCTAGGGCCCGCTGCGGCAAGCGTCTAGCAGTCGCGCTAACTCCTTCTCACCTAATTTATTCATTTGCTGAATGTTACGCACGGGTACGTCGTTGGTGTCGATGCCGGAGGCGACGGCCCTCCCCACGCTCTCCTCGCGCAACAGGTGGAGCATCGGGTAGGGCGAACGGTTGGTGTAGTTTTCGGCCGCGTCGGGCGCGGTGCCCGCAAACTGGTAGGAGGGGTGGAAGCTCGCCACCTGGTACACACCGTCGCGATCGCAATCGACTAGCAGGGCGTCCGCCAAGTCGAGGAAGTCGTTGTAGGCCAGGAAATCCTGCAGGACAGCCGGATGGATCAGCAGCGTGGTGTCGATCGCCGGCTGCCGATCGAGAAACGCAATCTCCTCCTGCAAGGCCACAAGCAGAGCCCCCTCCTCGCTCGCCGCGCTCACCACAAAGCGCACGCGATCCTGCGCCAAGGGAGACGCCGCGAAGGGGCACAGGCCCATCCCTACCACAAAGCGCTCCAGCCAACGGCGCGTAGCGCATTCGACGGTCTCATCTTCCATCGTGGCAGTGTGCCACGGGCGACGGCAGACCGTTCGCCCATGCTAAGGTGCCGCGCGGCCCATCGGCTGCGTATTGCGCCAATCGCCGTCAGGTACCCCCATGTCTGACCTGCTGACCGTCATCCTGCCGGTCTTCGTGCTTATCTTCGCTGGCTTCCTCGCGGCCAAGGCGAAGCTCATCGGCGCCGAAGGCGCCAAGGGCCTGAGCGACTTCGTCCTCTATTTTTGCGTGCCGCCGCTGCTCTTTCGCACGATGCAAACGGTCAACCTGGACGCGGGCTCCACCCTTCGCGTGTGGGGTGTCTACTACTCCGCTGTCGCCATCATCTGGGCGATCGTGGCGATCGCGGTGCGACGTATCCCCGGTCTAGGCGCTGCGGGCGGGGCGGGGACAGCCTTCGCTGCAACCTTTGGCAACTTAGGGATGATCGGCCTGTCGATCGCCTACCTGGCCTTCGGCGATGAGGGCCTTGTGATCGCCGCTCTCATCATCGCTATCCACTCGGCTAATCACTGGTTCTTCTGTACCTTGTGGGCGGAGTTCGCCCTGCGCAGGCAAGACGTTTCCCCTGGCGCGGTCGCCGCGAGCGTCGTCCTCAGCTTGTTGAAGAACCCGATCGTGCTGGCGCTGATGTTCGGAGCCGCCTGGAACGCCCTCGACCTGACCATGCCCGCCACTGGCGAGCGGCTGATCGCCTTGGCTGGCGATGCGGCCATCCCAACGGGATTGTTCGCCCTGGGACTGGCGGTGGCGGCCTACCCGATGCGCGGCAACCTCACCGCCATCGGCGCCCTGATCGTTCTGAAGATGTTGGTGTTTCCCCTCACGGCGTGGGCTCTCGCCATGTTCGTGTTCGCCCTCCCAGCGCGCGAAACAGGTCTCGTCGCGCTGTTCGCAGCCCTACCCACAGGAATGAACGCCTACTTCTTTTCCGTGAAGTTCGATACGGGCGTAGCGGCGGTGACGGGCGCGATAGCGGCAGGCGTTGCGCTGTCGGCTGTCTCCATCCCACTCGTGCTCCACCTGGCCGGTGTCTAGACAGGCCGCGCCCGCAGCGAAGAGGATGCCGCGGGTGCAGATCCGCGTCGGCCGGCGCGGCGAACCTATGCTTGCACCAGCGATCACTCCAGAGAGTAGATGAGCACAGCTTCCCCCCACCTGAGCCCACCGGGTCGACTCGGCTTGATCGGTGAGAGCCGCACGGCACTGGATCTACTGACCATGCTCGCGCCCCTGGCCGCGGCGCAGCTACGACCGCGGCAGCCGCGGCAGCGGACAGTTGTCGCCGTACCCGGCTTCGGCGCGGACGATCGCTTCCTTGCACCGCTGCGCCACTACCTGCACCGCCATGGATACGACGCCATCGGCTGGGGCTTGGGTCGTAACTTGGCAGGCGTCGACATGCGCCACGCGCTCGAAGACATCTCCAACGCCTGGCCGATCGAACCTCGCGAACCCTATCGCGGCGAAGGAGGCGTCCCTTACCTCTGCGAACGCTTCATCGAGACCTTGCGCGAGCAGCACGCGACGCACGGCCGCCCCTTGACACTCGTCGGCTGGAGCCTAGGCGGCTACATCGCCCGCGAGGCCGCCCGCGACCTTCCCCAGATCGTTGAGCAAGTAATCACCCTGGGAGCGCCTACCGTCGGTGGCCCCAAGTACACCATGGCGGCATCCTTCTTTACCCGCCGCGGCATGGACCTCGACTGGATCGAAGCGGTGGTCGAGCGGCGTGAGCGACAGCCGATCCAGCAACCCATCACCGCCATCTACAGCCGCAGCGACGGCATTGTGCAGTGGCAGGCCAGCCTCGATGGGCACAGCCCCAACGTGCGACACGTGCAGATCGCAAGCGCCCACCTCGGCCTGATCTTCAACCCAAGGGTGTGGGCCGAAGTCCTCGCCGCCCTGGCGCAACACAACAGCTGCGCTGCCAAGATCGAGGTGACCGCCTGAGGTCGACGCAAGGCCCAAACAAACGAACTCCGCCCGGGTGACATCCCAGGGAAGTCGTCTTCCCATACCCCCGGAGCTTGCCCATGTGTCGCTGCGTCACCGTCCTGTTCGCCTCGATCGTCCTCGCCCTTACGGCCACGACCAGCCAAGCGGACAACGGCCAACTCGCCCACGCCCTGCCGTCCACCAACGCGCCGCATGTGGACGGCGACCTCAGCGACTGGCCCGACCACCTGCCGCGCTACGCGATCGCCTTCGACGGCGATGGCGCCCGCCGCGCTGGCAACGCGGACTTCGATGCCATGTTCCGCACCACCTACGATGCCGCCACACGCTCCCTCTACGTGGCCCTTGAAGTACTGGATGACGTGCACAGCGTGGCAGACTCAGCGCAGGCGGATTGGTCAGCCCAGGACGGCGTCATCCTCTACCTCGATGAGCGTCACGAGACGCGCGGGTCCGGCCCCATCCTCTACTCAGTAACCGGCGAACATCGACGGCTACTGAGCGACGAGAACAGTTGGGACCCGGCGGTCCGGCAGGCCAGCTGGGAGCAAGTCTCCCTGGCCACGACACGCGGCGACGACCGCCGCACGCTATACGAGTGGCGTATCGTCACAACTAGCCCGCTGGCACCGGGACTCAGCTTCGGCCTCGACTTCCTGCTGAGCGACGACGACACGCCGGGCCAGGCAGACCCCGCGAAGCTCTACTCCTGGGGCCCCGGTTTCGGCAAGAGCCAATCCGGTGGGCGCCTCGGAGATTTGCTGCTAATCGACACGCTGGCACCGCTCGGCACCCTCGAGGGCAAGGTCGATTGGCAGCCCCCAACGGCCATGGGCGAGGAGGACACGCGGGTTGCGCGCCCAACCCGCGTGCGGATAACACCGGCACAAGATCCCACGCGAGCGCTGCATGCGGCGCTCGATGACGCCGGTCACTACGAGCTACTCGTACCCCGCGGATCCTATCGGATGAGCATCGCCGATAACGCTGTGGGCGACCCCTGGGGCGCCCATGCGGTAGTGGGCGATAGCGTTCCGGTAACGGCGACGGTCAGTGCCGCCCAACGCACGATCGCGCCAACGCTACACGCGGCGGCAGCCGAAGCTCCGGCGATCTTCGAGCCCCAAGGGGTGCTGTTCGATTTCGATGCCAGCTTACACAGCGGCAAGGTGGATGCGGCGCTCGCTGAACTTATGAATTACTACAGTGTGCCCGGTGTTTCCGTGGCTTTGGTAAAGGATGGCGCGGTCGCCTACCAGCGCACCCTCGGTCTCGCCAATGCCTACACGGGCGACTCGGTGACAGACGCTACCCTCTTCGAAGCCGCCTCGATCACTAAGATCGTCTTCGCCTTCGCCGTCAACCGCATGGCCGAACGTGGCGATATTGACCTCGATCGCCCCTTGCACGAGTACTTGCCCTTCGAGGAGATCGCCGACGACCCGCGTCACCGCAAGATTACCGCGCGGCACGTGCTCTCTCATCAGACGGGCTTTCCCAACTGGCGCTGGAGCACCGTCGACGGACGCATGCACATCAACTTCCACCCAGGCACTCGCTACGGCTACTCCGGAGAGGGCTTTGAGTACCTTGGCCGGGTAGTCGCAAAGCTGGGCGGTAAGCCCCTGGCCCAGGTCGTCTACGATGAGGTGCAGGTGCCGATGGGGTTCGCCGCACACACGGTGTTTTCAGCCACCGACGACCTGCGCAAGGTCGCCTCTCGAGGGCACTTCTCTGGGTTCACGTCGGTACAAGACCTGCCTGCGCAGATCGGCGTGGCGCACAGCATGTACACCCATGCGGGTGAGTTCGCCAACTTCATGCTCGCCCTGATGGCACGACAGGGGCTCTCGGCCCAAGGCTATGCGAGCATGTTCGAACCACAGGTTGCCATTCCACAGGAGCCTGAGGACGATCCCCCATGGCCCGCGCAGTACGGCCTTGGCTTTCACCTCATGGAGTCGCCCTACGGACTGACCTACGGGCACGGCGGCAACAACGGAGACTTCGTGTGCCTGTTCGAGGTGTACGATGAGCACGACGTGGGCTTCATCGTCTTCACCAACGCCGATACGGGGGCAAAGCTAGTGCAGGGCCTTCGCAAGTTCCTCATCGTCGGCGAGGGGAGCGGTTGAGGTAAGGCCCGGGATCATTGTTCACATCCTTGAGCGGGGAACCGCGCTAGCTTCAGCGTCGGTTTCCTTCAAGGAGTGATCGATGAATCTGATCCAGCGCAGCGTCGCCGAGTCTATCGGCACCTTCTGGTTGGTACTCGGTGGCTGTGGTGCGGCGGTATTCGCCGCTGGCGTCCCCGCCGCAGGTATCGGGTACCTAGGGGTTTCACTAGCTTTTGGACTCACGGTTCTCACCATGGCATACGCCATCGGCCATATCTCCGGCTGCCACCTCAACCCCGCCGTGTCCGTGGGACTGGCCGTCGCGGGGCGCTTCAAGGCAGCAGAGGTACCAGCTTACATCATCGCACAGACGATCGGCGCGATAGCTGCCGCTGCAGCTCTGCTCTGGATCGCTGGCGACATGGGCGCCCACCGCCCCGACCAACCAACGTTGCAGCTCGGTGCCTCCAGCCTAGCAGTGAACGGTTACGATAGCTTATCACCTCAGGGTTACGGCATGACGGCGGCCCTAGTCACCGAGTTACTGATGACCGGCATTTTCCTGTTCATCATTCTCGGCGCCACGGACAAGCGCGGCGTAGCGATGAACGCGGGCCTGGCGATAGGCCTAGCGCTCACCCTGATCCACCTAATCTCGATTCCCATCACCAATACCTCGGTGAACCCGGCGCGAAGCACAGGGCCTGCGGTGATACTCGCCTTGTCCGGTCATGGAAAGGCACTGCTGCAGCTGTGGCTGTTCTGGCTGGCCCCGATCGGCGGTGCGGCGGTCGCCGCGATGGCTTACCGCGCGCTTGAGGAGAGCTGACTCGATAGCTCGTCGAAAGCGGAGGGTGCTGGCGCGCTGGCGCTAGCGCCTTCGCTCTCCCCGGGCACTTGGCACTCGTGCGACTCCCCACGACCGCAAGGCACTCAAAGTGCTGATATATGTTGATTTCTCCGGCCACAACAACCAAAGCCGTGGTCGCCGCATCTAAGGGGTTTGAGTCACCCGGTTTTGAGGTCACGACGCATGTCGCAGCGCGCCCCGTTCTCCTCCACAGTAGCCGCGATAGCGGCGTGTAGCTCAGTCACCCTGTTGGCCATAGGCGCCACGGCACAGGCTGACACCTGGGTGCAGATCGGCCCAACCCACGAGATCAGTCTGACCGTGCCCCACAACGCACATCTGCGCCTCGACCTGCCGGTCGGCGAGGTGCAGGTTGTCGGCACCGATGGTGACGAGCTGCGCGCTCGGATGCAGATCGAGTGCAAGTCGAGCAAGGGCCGCTGTGCGAAACGAGCCGGGCGCGCCTCCCTTACAAGCGAAAGCGACGGGGCTTACCTAACGCTAGCGGCGACCCCCGAAGGCATGAATGCCTACAAGGGCAGCAACGTACGTATCACCGTGGAGGTACCACGTAGTGACACGCTCGAGGTGGAGTTCGGCGCCGGTGAACTCGAAGTGAGAGACGTCGATGCATGCCTGAGCATCCGCATGTTTGCCGGCGAGGCGGACCTGTATCTGGCAGACGACCGCATCGACGAGATCAACCTAAAGACAGGCATGGGCGAGTCAGCGCTGTACGTAGATGACAATGCCATCGACGGCAAGCGACCGCTGCTGGTGGGGAGCAAGGTAGTGCACGCCCTCGGCAACGGGGACTGCTCCCTCGCCGCACGCCTGCGCTTCGGCGAGCTCACCGCTCATTTGCACTAAGCCTGCTCTCAGGGCGCCCCTCAGGGTGATCAGGGGGTCGACGGCGAAGGCAGCCTGATGACCCCACAAGAGCATCGCGAGCCACAGCACGCTCCCGAGCAAAATCCCGGCGACCGCGCGGCCATCCAAGTGACCACGCCCAGGACTCAAGCGTGCCCACGCTGCGCGCCCCAGCTGTCGGCGGCGGCGGCGTTCCACGGCACCCGCTCCCAAGATGCCGAACACACCAGCACCTAGGAACAGGACCAGACTCGGCCAGTCCCCGTTGGCCGGTACGTGGGCGAAGCCCCATGCACTGAGGCCCCAAAGCAACGGATGGCGTAACCACCCAACCACGCCCGGGCGGTCCGGATCGTAGCCCTCCTGCGGCCGCAGATTGACGGAACACGGGGCTGGCGTGGTCGCCCCGACCCCGATCGAGCAAAACGCGCCAAAGCTGGTTACGATCGCGAACGGGTAAGCCCACGCTGGCGTCACCCATAGGGTCGTCCGGGGAGCTTGCGAGAGTGCCACCACTACCCAGCTGAGCAACGCCACGGAAACGGCGCTGTAGATCACCAGATAGGCGGGCCGACCGACAACCTCGACACAGCGCACCTTCACCGCCGGCCTGGCCATCAGAATGTGGACGAATACAAAGGCCGCCATCGCGAGCAGAACGCTCACCGGGACCCTTCTGGATCAGACGTCGCTGAGCGATGAGATCGGCTCGAGCAGCGCAGCCGCATCGTCCACCAGCAGATGGAATGTCCTTTCGAAGGGCATGGGTTTGCCAAACAGGAACCCTTGATAGAGCGAGCATCCAAGCGATCTCAGGCATTGCGCCTGCTCCCTAGTCTCGACGCCTTCAGCCACGACACCGAGGCCGAGGTTGTCCGCCAAGCCGATGATCGAGCGCATTATTTCATCGTCATCGCCGCCGTGCTGCAAATTGGCGATCGATCTTCAAGATATCAACGCGGAAGCGTTTGAGGTGAGTCAGGGAGGAGAACCGGTGCCGAAGTCGTCGAGGGCAACCGTGAAGCCATGTTGGCGAAGCGCGCGGACGTTGCGCTCTACATGCTCCGTCGCCTGACTGATGAAGGCAGTCTCGGTGATCTCCAACTCCAAGCACCTGGGCTCGATCCGGTGGTCGCGAGCGGCGGCGATTACCTCCTGAGCCAGCCCAGGCAGGCGTAGCTGCTCGGCGCTCACGTTGACGGAGAACACGCCGGGATCGAAGCCCGCCTCGCGCGACTGCTGCAGCGCGAAGCGCGCCTCGATGTCCTCCTGCAGAGCACTACTGAAGAACGCTTTGCTCGGCTCTTGAGCCTTGGCCGCACGCGTCGCCATACCCGCACAGCGCAGCAACTGTGGCGCGTCTGTCGCATCGCCAGGGTAGCGCCTGGCACCCATTGAAAGCGCGAGGGCTAGGGGGACACCATCGACGTGGAAGGGCGCCTGCAGCGCGCGATCGATTCGATCCACCGCACGTTCCGCCTCGGACGCTTCCACATCGTGCACGAGCAGGCAGAACTCATTGCCACCGACACGCGCCACCGTATCTACCTTGCGCGAGAGATCATCGAGCGCCGTGCCACGGCGTAGAGCACACGGTCGCCCACCTGGTGCCCCCGAGACTCGTTTACGGACTTGAAGTCTTGGATGTCCAAGAACAGGACTAAGCCGCAGGCCGCCTGTCCGTCCCGCCCCGTGGCAGACAGCGCCTCATCCAGTGCCCGCAGCAAGGCTCGCCGATTACACAAGGCCGTCAAATCGTCTTGCTCAGCAAGGCGCTGCGCCTGCGCTTCAGCTTCCTTGTGCTCCGTGATGTCTATGCGAATCGAGACGAAGCGCTCAGGTGTGCCGTGGTTACCGGCGATGGGCACGATAGTGGTATCGACCTAGTACAACTCACCGGTCTTACGACGATTGCAGATTTCACCGCGCCAGCAGCTACCAACCCGAGATCGTGCGCCAGAAATCGCGGAAGAAACCCTTGCTGTGCCAGCCGCTGTTGACAACCCGATGTTCCTGTCCGAGCAGTTCTTCGCGCGCATAGGCGTTGATCGCACAGAAGCGGTCATTCACAAAGCGGATGGCGCCAGTGCGATCGGCGATGGAGACGATCGCCTGTTCATTGAGCGCTTGCTGGAAGGCGGATAGGGTGCCGCTGACTTCGCGCGCCTCGGTCACGTCGCGCTCGACTGCCACGAAGCACTCGATGTCACCGTGAGATCTCCATGTCGATCCAGTACTCCTGGCCGTGCTTGGTGCAGTTGAGGAGCTCCACGCGTATCGACTCGGCCGCACTGAGTCCATCTGCTACGCGCTGGCGCAGCCGAGGGTCAGTCGCCGGCCCCTGCAGCAAGGAGCCGGGCGATTGCCAATCGACTCCTCGGCGGAGTAGCCCGTTCGCGCGACGAACGCAGCATTGACCCACACGATGCGCTCCTGCGCGTCGGTGACGATGATCATGTCCCGCGTGTGCGTCGCGACGAGGGCGAGCAGGTTAGGATCGCCGATCATGGCCCCGGCATCAGGCATCGCAGGTGAGGGCGCTGGCGGGGCTCATCGCTGAACACTGCCATGGGGCCCTGCGGCGAGCCTGACCCGATGCGCAGATCGTCGGCAGGCTAACTGTGTCGACTGACTTATGAACGTTGCCTGTAGCCCTTTCCGATCCGCTCGGCCCCGGAGCGGCGGGGTCGCACCGCCCTGCTGTGCCGGGGCGCGGTTCGCAAGAAGTTACCTTGGCCTGGCAGCAACGATGCTGCGAGCTTGGCGACAGCAGGGCCGACCGTTCGAGTACGTAGCCGATTGTTTTGCAGAGGAAACGACTTGAGCACGGAGTCGCCAGGTTGGCCCGGAAACGAGGCGCTACGATCGTTTGCTGCAGCGCGCAGACAAGACCCCAACACCCCCTCGGCCGGAGGTCCGTCAAACACCGTCTAGTTGCTCGGGAAGGCGGAGCGCAGCTAACGGTGCATCCGCAACGATGCAAGCTCGGAGCTAGAATCGATCTAGATATAGGGTTCGCTGACCAGCCGTACCTGGCTGTCCACGTGCACTCCGACGTTGCTGGCGACGGGCCGCCAACACCCTTAAACCTGTTCCGCCATCTCCTCATCAAACTCTCCATGCTACTTGTGGTGCGTTGACCCACCTTGGGCGACCCGTGAACGGTGAGGTGCATCAAGGGTAGGAACGGCGCGAGCACCTTGTGGCGAAAAACTCACCTACGAGACTGTGTGATTAAGGGTTGGGTCCGTATTAACCGCAACTTACGTGCATTGTCGCGAATGATCAGTTATGTTTTTTTCCGCTATTCGGGGAAGTTCGCGATGATCGGGGGGTCTGTCTTGGAGACTTGCTCCCTTCCGGACGCTTCGGGGCGTAGCTCCGAAGCAACGGACTAGCGATCTTTGAGGGCGTAAACGGCGTGCTCGCAACACCAATCGAGAGCCGTTGCGGTTGAAGAAGAGGGGAACTATTGATGATCTCTAAATGGAAGACGAGAGGCCTGACGGCAGGCGTCGCTCTAGCCCTGGCAGCTGCGTATCCCGCAGTGGCCCAGGACGACGAAGCGACGTTCAGCATTTCAGGGTGGATCAACGAAGGCGCAGCCTTCTACGACGATGGCGAGAGTTCCGACATCGTACAAACGTCGGACAACGGCACGACGTTGGGTAGCCGCATTACCTTTGCTGGCTCGGCACCGCTGCCCAACTCGGGCATGAAAGCAGGCTTCGAGGTAATCCTCGAGCCGCAGTCCATCTTCACGCCACTCATCTTCAGTAACCAGACCAACTTCGATTCCCAGGTCGGTGGCGACATCCGGCTTTTGGGCAGCAGCGCGTACGTCGAAGGCAAGGCCGGTAAGCTGACCTTCGGTCTGCAGTCTATGCCGACAGATAACATCGCCGTGCTGGCAGACCCCTCGCTCACGCTGTGGTCCTCGATCTCGCCGCTGTTCCGCTTCAACGGCTTCAGCATCCGAGGCACCGGTGACGGGGCCGCGGTCTGGGGTGACTTCGCCGAGTGTTTGACCGGCAACGAGCTGCAGGGCGCCGGCGGTATCGGTATCGACTGTAACGGTATCTACCGCAACGGTATCCGCTACGACCTACCGACCATCACCGAAGGCCTCAACATCGCCATCGGTTACGCTAACGACGACATCTACGACGTCGCACTGAAGTACAACCACGACTTCGGCGGTGCTACCGGTGTCTTCCACATCGGCTACGCCGAAAACAATGGCGGCACGACCTTTTACGAGTCCGCAAGCAACCTGCAGGTGCAGGCCGGCCTAATGCATAAGGACTCAGGCATTTTCGGCACCCTAGCCTTCCAGTCCGAGGAAGCCGAAGACCTGAGCGCCACGGCGCAGGCCATTGGCTACGGCGACGACACCACTGCGTGGTGGTTCAAGGGCGGCGTCAAGCGCAGCTTCTTCTCCTGGGGCGACACGGCACTGACGGGTTGGTACGGCCAGTACAACGATCAATTCGGTGACATCAACGCCACGCTGACCACCGGCATGATCACCGACTCGCAGATGGATCGCTTCGGCCTCTCCATCGACCAGTACTTCGGCAGCAAGCTGATCATGTACTTGGTGTGGGAGACGCTCGACATCGAAGTAGATGGCACTACCACCCAGGTGGAAGCGGCCTTCAACAATGCTGAGCAGATCAATTCTGTGGTGCTCGGCATGACATTCTTCTTCTGAGCTAACGACGCTTACCTCGACGGGAAATGGCACGGACGTCGGTCTCGACGTCCGTGCCTCGAAGGCTCCCCGGCCACCCCCATAGCGCTACCCCAGCGCCCGCTTCCCGTCGTACACTGATCCATCAATTTCTGACGCAGGCGTATCATGCTGAGTCTTCTCTCGTCGTGCGGCGCAAGGCCGCGCCCGCTCCGCCCCCTTGTCTCGCAATTCATTGCTTTGGCAACAATTTTCACCCTGACCGCCGGAACTGTCAGCCACGCGCGAGACCCGAACGTGTTCTACAAGGACGGGGCCTACTCCACCTTCGCCTTGGCCGACCAGGACACGGATCGCTACGGGCTTAACGAGCACCCTGTCGAGCTGTCGCCGGACGATCTCAAGCCTATCCTTCAGGCCATCACCGTGCGCGCCGATGGACTATTCTCAAACAACGAGCTGGAGACTTTGTTCTCACCCCAGCAGGCGACTTTGCTCGCCGGTCAAATCGCGAAAGGCCTGCAGCTGGCGCAGCCCGATCAGGACGTCACGTTTGTGATTCAGCGGCGTGCGCGGCGGCTGGTGCTGCTCAGCGGGTTGGCCCTGACCTCGGGCCGCATCTTCTACGCGGACGGCAAGCTGAACATCATCATCGGCGAGCTCGATCGCCAACGAAACCGAGAGTTCGAACGGCTCTTCGATACCACCGGTGCGGTGCAGCCGTACGCGCTCAGCTCGGGTAACCGCAAGCGCAACTCTGGCGCTCTCAAAGGTCAGCTGCTCGCCTACGAAGGGCTCAGCAACCAGGTGACCTCCAAGGGTAAGGTTCGCACGGACTGGATCGTTATCGACGTGGACCTGGCCCTCGACAGTATCGAGGCCCAGCCTACCCTAGCGACCGCCGCCGGTGGTGCTGCACCCGCCGCCGAAGTCTCTGCGCCTAGCGCGGGCATGACGAGCGAGGAGGCCACCGCGCTGCAGGCTGAGCAAGAAGCAATGCGGGCGGAAATGTCCCGCATGCGTGAGCAACTAGAGGCCGCCCCCAGCAACAGTAGCAGCGCTCCAGCCGCGGTACCCGCAGCTGCCAGTGCACCACCGAGTGCTCCCCTTAGGGTGCCTGGAACGAACATCGAAGAGCGCCTTCGCTTGCTGATCGACCTGTACCAGCAGGGCCTGATCACCGAGGCAGAGTACAACGACAAGCGGCGTCAGATCCTCTCGGAGCTGTAGCCATGCTGAGCGCCGCCACCGCTGCGGCGCTGCTCGCGGCCGCGGCCCTCGGAACCTGCGAGGTGGAACTGCTGGTCCTCGGTACCTCCCAGGACGGCGGCACGCCCCAGTTCGGACGCTGGCAAGACCCTGCGTGGGAGGACCCTGCCGCTGCGCGTTTGATCGTCTCCCTGGGCCTGGTCGATCACCGACGGGGTGCTCGTTGGCTGTTCGAGGCAACACCGGACATACGCCGTCAGGGATACGACCTGACTCGCCTAGCAGGACCACAGGCGCGTGGACGACCAATACTCGACGGCGTGTTTATCACCCACGCTCACATCGGCCACTACACGGGGCTCATGTTCCTCGGACACGAGTCCCTCGGCGCGCGCAGCGTCCCCGTGTACACGCTGCCGCGCTTCGCGCAGTTCCTGCGCGAACACGGACCCTGGAGCCAGCTCGTCGCTTACGAGAACATCAGACTCCAACCGATGACCGCAGGCGGCATCCAACGGCTAGGTGCACGCCTAAACGTGACCGCCTTCACCGTGCCTCACCGTCAGGAGTACGCCGAAGTGGCGGGCTTTCGCATCGAAGGTCCGCAGGCATCCGCTCTGTTTATCCCCGACATCGATTCCTGGGAGCAGTGGGATGACTGGGGCGTGCGCATCGAGGAACTGATCGCCGAAGTGGATCTAGCCTTTCTCGACGCCACCTTCTTCGCCAACGGCGAGATCCCCGGGCGGGATATGAGCGGCTTCCCTCACCCCCTCGTTAGACACTCGATGGAGCGCTTTGCGCCCCTAGCCGTGGAGGATCGCGCGAAGGTGCATTTCATCCACTTCAATCACACCAATCCCCTGCGCGACCCGCAAAGCACGGAGGCTGCACAAGTGCGCGCGGCGGGCTTTCATGTTGCGTCCGAGGGCGATCGGCACTGCCTCGGGGGTGCAAGGCAAGAAGCTCACGCCAAGCCCTAGTCGACAGGCTCCTCCCGCAGCCGTTGGGCGGCTGCCGTTCGCCTGACAAAACCGATAGCATCAAACTGCGACTCAAGGGTAACTGGCAGGAACTGATCGAACGGCTGTGGCAACGCGCCGAGCACCCGCAGTCCTCGCCGCTCTCGAAGAGGATGCGCTTCGGGGACATCCGCGAGCCCTAGGATAAAGCGCTCCAGGCCTGTATCTGCGAGGAGGTGCTCGTGAGTGCCAGGGTAGGGGGTTTGCACTGGGTAGGGCGAGTCGGGGCCATGGGCGGCGTAGGCGCCCTCTGCGAAGGTAAATCCAATCACGGCGTAGTCTTCGCCGAGCGCTTGTGCCAGCTCGCCTCCCAGCCGGCCCGCATGGCGCGCCACGTGCGAGTTATCTGCCCATAGGACAAGTTGTCCGGTTTGTGCTCGCGCCAGGCGCAGCACCTCGTCCGCCATATAGGCGCCACGGGATCGACCACTCAGGTCAGGACGGCCCACGAGCAAACCTCGGCGGGCCAGTCGCAGGTAGCGCGCAAGGGCAGGATCCCCGGCCGTACGCGGGGCCAATGCTTCGATCCTGGCCAGCGCGCGCGCCACCTCGCCGCGTTGCCACGGCTCCAGCACTGCGTCGATGCGAATGCTTGCCCTCTCTAGCGCCCGCAACGCCCAGCGCGGCTGCCGTACGTCGAAGCCGGCGATGCCAATCGCCTGCGGACGCTCACCATTGGTAGTGCGCAGCCAGTCGATGATCTGCAGCATCTGCGCGGACTGAAAGGCGGGGTAGGTCAGAGCGTCGACCACGGCTTCCCGATCGTCAGCGCTGCCGCGTACGTAGCGATCCACTCGCTCCGCTGCCACTGCCGGCACGTCCAGCACGAGCATGCGCATTCGCCCCGTGCTGGCGAGGTGGCGAATGAGATCGAATTTGGCCAAGAACACGTCTGCGGCACCGTCGCCATTCTCGCCCAAGGCCAGCACCCGACGTCCTAGCACAGCGGCGAGACGCGGTGTTCGCGCGGGCTCTGCCGGGCTGGCGGCCACCCGCCGCAAGACGGCAAGATCCGCCCAGCGCACCGGCGAAAGACTCGGCATCACCTCCGGTCGACCGTCCAGCAGTATATGCAAACGGCGCAACTCCACATGTCCGCGCACAGCGAAGCCGACCAGCGCGTTGGGCGCCACACAGGGAATGCCCTCGACCTCGTGGCGCGCTTCCACCCACTCGCGCGAAAGCGGGACGGGCGCTCCAAAGTTGGGGCTACCGTCGATGCGCACCACGCCACTCACGGAGCCGGAGTCTTCGGTCCTCGCCTCGGCGGCTATGCGCAGGCGCCGATGACATACGCTGGCACCATCGCTGCGCGTATAGGCGATCGCTGGCGACGGGCCGGCGTTGCGTAACACCCAACGAGGAAGCCCTGTCGCCGGGTCCGCCAGCACTTGCTGTTCCAACTTCTCCGCATCTGCCTGCAGATACCAACCGAAGGGCTCGCCCGTGGGGGTCAAATCCTGAAGCGACAGGGACACCGCTGGCCGCGCTCCCTCGAATGCGACAGCCGCCACACTCCAAACCAGCAATAATGCGGTGGCGGCATGAACATGCGGCAGCTTGCGTCGGCTGCCTCGCGATCTAGACAAGGCCATGACCTAAAGGCAAGCGAGAATCCGTATCCATGATGACCAAGCTCCTGAGGCGCGCCCTCGCCGCCTGCTTCCTATTGACCGCGCTCGCTGCCATCGGTGCCCAGGCCCGCGATGCGAAAGCACTAAAGGCCACGATCGACGCGCTGGCCACGCAGCTCCTGGCTGAGGAGCATCGGCCCGGTCTTACGGTGGCGATCGTGCACGAGGGGGAGATTGTCGTACAACGGCTATGCGCAACTCGAGCCGCGACGCCCCGTCGACCCCAAGCGTAGCCTGTTCCGTATCGGCGCTATCTCCAAGGCGTTGACTGGGCTCCCGGCTGCCCGCCTGATCGACCGCGGACGCCTCACCCTGAACGACCCACTCAGCAAGTACATCGACCAGGTGGATGATCGGGCGAGCAAGGCGCTGCCGATTCGGGCATCGGCGAGGAGCACTTCCTCGCGACGGCGGTACGCGACGTGTTCGCGAGCGAGGACGGCTCGCGGGCCGTGTTCTTTCGCCGCGATCATCGCGGGGCATTGCGGTCCTACAGCTACAGCACGTCGGCGGACAGCTTCGAGCGGATTCACTAGCCTTGAGCGGCCACCCCCCCAGGGAGCGACCCGGTGACCGGCGACACTTCGTCGTGGGGGTTGCACAACCGCCGCGCTACGGGGCAATCGATGAGACCGGTTGATCGATCTACGATCCGAGCACGGGTTTTATGGCCAGGGCTAGCACCTCAGGTGGCCGGAGTGAATCGCGACTACCATTCGACGACGCGCAAATCGCTAGGCGGAACGCGCGCAGTACGCGGCATAGCCTGCATTGATCACAGAGTCCCATCCGGTGTGGTATTGATCGCGGGTCCGCCTGGCATCGTCTCCTCGCGCCTCCCAACCATCATGGGTGAGAACCACGCGGGTTTGGCCGTGGCCGTGGGGCTCGAAGCGCACGTCCACGCGCGTCGCCTGCGCCTCGGGCAAGCCAGGATGCCAGCTAAAGCTGAGTCGCACCCCCGGCTGCCACAGGTCGATCTTGCCCCAGACATGGCGCCGCCCCTCGGAGTCGACCTCGTAGAAGGCGCCACCTGCGATCGGTTCGAAGGCACAGCGCTGCGCTGACATACTGCCGGTCTGCGCGCTCACGCTGTGGGTGCCCAAGGGCCACCAATACTCCACGTGGGAGGTAAAGAGCTCGAAGGCTCGTGAAGGCGTGACGGCGATAGTCACGGATTTGCGGACCGCATCCGGCGTTTGCTCACTCGTCATCGCGTTCTCCCGCATGCTGCTGATTCACGTAGTCTGCGAAGCAGCCGAGGGCATCGCCCCATAGACCGTCCAAATACTCGCTCAAGGCGGCCGGACAGGTGGGCGCCAGGCGGTAGTGGCGTCTAGTGCCCCGAGCCTGCACCACGACCAATCCGGCAGTGAGCAGTTGCTTTAGGTGCTGGGATACTGCCGGGCGCGACACGGGGAGCTGCGCGGAAATCTCCCCGGGGGTGCTACGGCCTCTGCGCACTGCCTCAAGGACTCGCCGCCTAGTGGGGTCCGACAGAGCCTCGAACAACGGCTGGACTGCATCCGTTCGGTAAGCCATGACTTACGGTAAGCGATGACTTACACGAATGCAAGCGTGTCGAGGCCGAACTCTGCGCAATCCCGTTTTTCGGTGTCGGTCATACAAGTGAGCATAATCAATAGGTATGCAGTAGACCCGCCTTCGCGCACCGACAAGCGGGATCGCATGGCTAGGGTGCTATGCGATCCTCTTTGGCAAGCGGTTGCAGCGAGACTCGCTGGCGCACTCATTGCGCCGTTCGCCAGGGCCCATTTCAGTAATCGTGTGGTGCTGAGCTTCCCCGCGTCCGGGGCCGTCGCTAACTAGGCCCACGCGCGCCGCGGCGAGGCTTCCTCGCAGGCCCCGCCCCGTCCAGCGACGACATACACGGCAATCCTCGGGACTCCTGCCGCTGGGCGAGGTGCGAATGAGGGCGGTCGAGCGGTCGATGGCGCATACTGTGCGCGTATGACTCGCACGCCGCATTGGGATACATGAGCCGCAACGACCACTCACCCGATCACCCCCCCGGCACGGAAAAACCCCAGGCCAAGTCACGTTTCGCGCGGGTGCGCTCCGGGGTGTCGCGTCTGACCCGCCCCAAGCAGAAATTCACGATGCCAACGGGGCGGTCGGGCCTCAGAGTCGTCGTAGCCACTGACGCCTGGAAACCGCAGCTCAACGGCGTGGTGCGCACCCTGGACGTGCTCGGCCAGGAGCTGGAGAAGTTCGGCAACGAAGTGCGCTACATCACGCCGAATGAATTCCGCTCGATTCCGCTCCCTTCGTACCCCGAGATTCGCCTTTCCCTGCTGCCGAATCGAAAAGTGGCGAAGATCATCAACGACTTCAAACCGGACGCGATCCACATCGCAACGGAGGGGCCGATCGGCCGCGCAGCTCGACGTTTCTGCAAGCGACGGCGTTACCCCTACACCACGAGCTTTCACACCCGGTTCGCCGAGTACGCCGCTGAGCGCTGGGCCATCCCCGTGTCCTGGGGATACGCGATGCTGCGCGACTTCCATGGCGACGGCGCAACCATGATGGTGGCGACCCCCGGCCTGATCGAGGAGCTTACCGAGCGCGGTTTCTCCAACATGAAGCTCTGGTGCCGCGGGGTCGATCTGCAGGCCTTCACGCCCGGCGAGGCAGAGCTGTTCGCCGATCTTCCCCGGCCGATTTGGCTATACGTCGGGCGGCTTGCGGTGGAGAAGAGCATCGAAGACATGCTCAAACTGGCGTTGCCTGGCACCAAGGTGGTCGTCGGCGAAGGCCCCCAGCGCCCTGAGCTCGAGAAGCGTTTTCCCGAAGCGGTGTACCTCGGCGCTAAGTTCGGCGACGAACTCGCCGCCTGCTACCGTGCGGCAGACGTTTTCGTGTTCCCATCCCGCACGGACACTTTCGGCCTGGTCAACGTCGAGGCCTTGGCCTGCGGCACGCCCGTCGCAGCCTACCCCGTGCGCGGCCCCCTGGAGATCCTCGATGGCGCGCCCCCCGGCGCCGGGGCGATGGATGAGGACCTCGAGCAGGCCTGCATAAAGGCCCTCGAGAACCGCGATCGTGCGCAGTGCCGCGAATGGTCCGAAAACTACTCCTGGGAGGCGGCCACGCGACAGTTCATCTGCAACCTGGAGATCCCCGGATTCGACGAGTCTTTCTGGCTGAAGTCCGCTAGCATGGAGTAGGCACCTGCCAGTACCTACTTCTCATCAAGTTATCGATTGTGATAGCTACAGGGCAACGCCCATCCCAACTCTTCGCATCGCATCGCCCACCGCAGTGTCTTAGTCTTCGTCTGGAGGACCCGCCCGACGCCGCCGCGTCGGGGGTCTCACCCCTCACCACGGAGCCGTCATGGAGGCGATAAACCGCCGATTTCAGCTCGACAGCGCCGGCACGAGCGTGCGCACGGAAGTCATCGCCGGCCTGTCGACCTTCCTCACCATGGTCTACATCAGCGTGGTGAACCCGGCAATCTTGTCCGATGCGGGCATGGACTTCGGCGCCGTCTTCGTTGCCACCTGCCTCGCCGCCGCCTACGGCACATTGGTGATGGGCCTGCTGGCCAACTACCCCATCGCCCTGGCGCCGGGGATGGGCCAAAACGCATTCTTTGCCTACACAGTGGTACTGACGCAGGGCCACAGCTGGCAGACAGCCCTCGGCGCCGTCTTCGTCTCTGGCGTGCTGTTCGTGGTCTTGAGCCTGCTGCCTGTACGCGAATGGTTGATCAACTCGATCCCGCGCAGCCTAAAGCAGAGCATGACGGCAGGGATCGGACTGTTTCTCGGCTTCATCGCCTTGAGCAACGCGGGCGTGGTGACGGACAACGAGGCCACGCTGGTCGGTCTTGGCGAGCTGCTTGCGCCCGGCCCTGCCTTGGCCCTGTTCGGATTTATCCTGATTACGGCGCTCGCCGCGCGAGGAGTGGCGGGCGCCGTGGTGATTGGCATCCTCGCGGTGGCCGCCATCGGTTGGCTCACGGGGGTGGCCGAGTTCCGCGGGCTCGTCTCCCTGCCGCCCTCACCGGCGCCCGTGTTGCTGCAGGTGGACATCTCGAGCGCGCTTGAAGTCGGCATGCTCACCACGGTGCTCACGATGCTTCTGGTAGATGTGTTCGATACGGCGGGCACGCTCGTTGGGGTGGCGACGCGCGCAGGATTAGTCGATGAGGAGGGCAATCTGCCGCGCCTTCGGGGGGCGCTCTTCGCCGATTCAAGCTCCACGGCAGTGGGCGCACTGGTCGGTACTTCCTCCACCACCAGCTACATCGAAAGCGCGGCCGGCGTGGAAGCGGGGGGGCGCACGGGGCTCACCGCGGTGGTCTGCGGGCTGCTGTTTCTCGTATGCCTATTCTTCTCGCCCTTAGCACAGAGCATTCCGGCCTACGCCACGGCGTCCGCCCTACTGTTCGTCGCCTCCCTGATGGCAAGTTCCCTGGCCGATCTCGATTGGGATGACCTGACGGAGGTAGCGCCCGCCATGGTCGGCGCCCTCGCCATGCCATTGACTTTTTCCATCGCCGAAGGCATCGGACTTGGCTTCATCTGTTACGCCGCCATCAAGCTACTGAGCGGCAGGGGTGCCCAGTGTCCGGCCGCCGTGTACTTGGTCGCGGCAGTGTTCGCGCTCAAGTACGTCTTCCTGTAGCGAAAGGGCGCTGCAATCGGATTCATTGACAAGCGTCAGAGTGTCAATGATGAATAGGCGCGGCTGCCACCGCCCGCGGTGGCCGAGTTCATTGCGTCATTCAACTCGGAGAGTTCCACACCCGATGTTCCGCCATGCCTACCGAACGCCCATCGTGGGCGCTGCCCTCCTCGCCACTACGCTCACGCCACCGGCCTTCGCCGAGCTCGAAGAAGTCACTGTGACCGCCCAGCGCCGCGAACAGGCGCAGAGCGACGTACCGTTCTCCCTGGTCACGCTCTCCGGTGAGGATGCGGCAGATTACTTCGAAGCCGGTGAGGACATCCGCGCACTCTCCGCGCGCATCCCAAGCCTCAACGCCGAGTCGTCCAACGGCCGCGTCGCGCCACGTTTCTACATTCGCGGCCTCGGCAATACGGACTTCGACCTCGCCGCCTCCCAGCCCGTGCAGGTGCTAGTCGACGAAGTCCCGATGGAAAACGTGGTGCTAAAAAGCTTCCCGCTGTTCGACATTGAGCGAGTGGAGGTGCTGCGCGGCCCGCAAGGCACCCTGTTCGGCCGCAACACGCCCGCCGGCACGATCAAGTTCGACACGGTGAAGCCGTCTCAGGAGTTCGACGCCTACGGCGCCATCACCGCGGGTAACCTCGGCACCTTCAACGTGCAGGGCGCCCTGGGCGGCGGCCTCTCGGAGCATTGGTCAGGTCGCGTCTCCGTGCTGTCCCAGACCCGTTCGGACTGGATCGACAACGACTTCACCGGTGAAGAGGACGCCCTCGGCGGCTTCAGCGAAGTCGCCTTCCGCGCCCAGCTGCTGTACGAGAACGACGGCTTCTCCGCCCTCATCTCCGGCCACGGCCGCGAGCTGGACGGCACCGCCGCCGTCTTCCGCGCCAACATCTTCACCACCGGCTCCAACGAGTTGAACGAGAACTTCGATCGCGACGCCGTGCAGTTCGACGAGGGCGACAACAACATCCAGCGCTACGAGAGTTACGGCGGCCTCATCCGCTTAGAAAGCACCTTCGCCAACGACATCACGCTCACGGCGATTGGCTCCTGGGAGACCACCGAGGGCTTTTCCATCGGCGACATCGACGGCGGCTTCGGCGCCTCTTTTGCACCGCCCTTCGGGCCGGGCTTCATCCCCTTTAACTCCGTGACTCAGGACAGCATCGATACGCTGGACCAGTACACCGCCGAGGTGCGCCTCGCCTCACCAGGAGACGGACCGCTCACCTGGCAGTTCGGCGCCCTGTACTTCTCCCAGCAGTTCGAGATCACCACGGCACCGTTCTTCGTCGGCCCCACCACCGTGGGGCACGACAACGACTCCTGGGCCGTGTTCGGCCAGACCAGCTTCGACCTAAGCGACAAGCTGACCGCCACCGCCGGCTTGCGCTATACGGACGACACGCGCGACTTCGAGGTGACCCAACTGTTCGGTGCTCCCGCCGCAGGCCTCGGTGCCGAGTTCAGCCCCAGCACCGACGAAGGCGAACTCACCTGGGACCTCGCCCTAAACCTCGCAGCGACCGAAACGACCACGCTGTTCACCCGCTACGCACGCGGCTTCCGTGCCCCTACCATTCAGGGCCGCGACGTCGCCTTCTTCGGCCTGCCCTCCGTGGCTGACTCCGAGACCGTCGACTCCTTCGAGATCGGCATGAAGAACGACTTCGGGGTGTTCCGCTCGAACGTCGCCGTCTTCTACTACACGGTGCAGGACCAGCAGCTCTCCGCTATCGGCGGCGACGGCAACCTGGTGCAGCTGGTAAACGCCGACGAAGCCACCGGCTTCGGCATCGAGGGCGACCTCGAAGCCTTGTTCACCCTCAGCGAGACCAGTAGCCTGCTCACCCGCGTCGGCGGCAGCTACGTCGACACGGAAATCAACGACGACGATCTACTCGTCGCGCCCTGCGGCTCCGGCGCCTGCACGCCGCTCGATCCCTTGGTCGACGGCAACGCCCTGGTCGACGGCAACCCCCTGCCCCAGGCGCCGGGCTTCACCCTCTCGCTCCTCGCCCGCTACACCCTGGACATAGGCGAGGCGCAGTTCTTCCTGCAGACAGACTGGTGGTTCCAGGGGGAGACGAACTTCTTCCTCTACGAATCGGAAGAGTTCTTCACCGACGACGCTTACGAGGGTGCCGTGCGCGCCGGCTTCAGCTGGAACGACGGCCGCTACGAGATCGCCGGCTTCGGCCGCAATATCACCGACAATGAGTTTGCCCGTGGCGGCATCGACTTCAATAACCTGACCGGCTTCGTTAACGCGCCGCGCATCTGGGGCGTCACCTTCACGGGCAGGTACTAGTGGGCCGCTTGCTAAATAAGGTAACGCTCAGTCTGCGTAGGGGCAGCGTCAGCAAGGCGCGTGGCGCAGCCAATGGCATCGCCATTGGTAAGCGATGCAACGCCGCGGACGCTGCCACTGGGCAGACCCGAAGGGCGAGTAGCACCTTATTTGCTAAGCGGACCGCTAGGGCCGCGCACCCCCACCGTGGTGTTCGCACCGCCGTTTAGCTCAAGGCCAGGGCCCCTCTGCGCCCCGGCACCCAGAAGGCGGTGGGCGGTCATCGCCGCCTGCTCGTTTCTGTCGCTTGCTGCAAGCGCCGAGAAGATCCCGACCGATCTGATCGTAGGTGGGGACTGGGTGGTCACTATGGACCCGGCCCAGCCACTGCTCGAAGACGCCGCCCTCGCCATCGACGCAGGCCGCATCATCGCCATCGGCCCGCTCGAGGAGATCGCCGCCACCTACGAAGCCAGAGAGCAGGTAAGCGAGAGCAACCGCGTGCTCATGCCCGGCCTGGTGAACACGCACAGCCACGCGGCCATGACCATCCTGCGCGGGATCGCCGACGACCAAGACCTCATCACCTGGCTCAACGACTACATCTTCCCGGCGGAAGTGCGCTTCGTCGACGACGCCCTGGTCAGCCTTGGCACGGAACTGGCGTGCGCGGAGATGATCCGTGGTGGCACCACCACCTTCGTCGACATGTACTACCACCCCGATGCCATCGCCGAGGCGGTCGCGCGCTGCGGCCTGCGAGCCTTCGTCTCGGCGACGGTAATCGACCAGCACAGCCCTGACGCCGCCGATGCTGCCGAGGGCCTCGCCAACGCCCACGCGTTCATCCGCCGCTGGAAGGGCAAGCACCCGCGCATTACGCCCATCCTGGGCCCTCACTCGGTGTACACGCTCGCCCCCTCGCACCTGAAAGCGGTGAGCGAGGCGGCGCGATCCCTGGACGTGCCGATATCGATCCACCTGTCCGAGTCGCGCTTCGAAATCGACACGATCCAATCGAAGCACGACACCACCCCGGTCGGTCTGCTGGACAGCATGGACTTCTTCAACAACCGCGTGATCGCTGCCCACGTGGTGTACCCCACGGAGGAAGACGTGGAGATTCTCGCCTCGCGTCGTGTGGGCGTGGCTCACTGCCCGACATCGAACATGAAGATCTCCTCCGGGATCGCACCGATCAGCGCGCTGCTCGCAGCCGGTGTCGAAGTGGGCATCGGCACTGACGGCGCGGCTAGCAACAACGACCTCGATATGTTCGAGGAGCTGCGCCTGTCCGCCCTCCTGCAGAAGGTGGCGACGATGGAACCGACGGTGCTGCCGGCATCCGCAGTGCTGGAGATGGCCACGGCCGGCGGCGCACGCGCCATCGGCCTCGGCGATGAGATCGGATCGTTACGCGTAGGCATGCGCGCCGATCTGATCCAGATCGACTTGTCCAACCTACACTTCGCTCCCCTGTATGACGTGATCTCCCACCTCGCCTACGTCGCCGACGAACAGGACGTGGTGACAGTGATCGTGGACGGACGCGTGGTGATGCGCGAGCGCGCGCTGCTTACCATCGACATCCAACGAGTAAGGGCGCAGGCACAGACCCTCGCCGAGCGCATCGCCAAGGACCTCCGCCGTAACCACACCCCCGTCGACGAGATCGAATAATGTTGATCACCCTTTCCTACGCTATGCGTCGAACGCTCACCTTCGCTCTCGCCAGCACTGCCCTAGTCACGCTCGCCGCGTGTGCGGACAGGGATCCGAAGAGCACTAGCGCAGGCGCCGGTGACGAGCTGACCGTATGCAAGATCGCAGCCCCCTGCGCCAACCCCCTGCCCGTCCGCCTGGTGCTGATCACGATGTTCGAGATCGGCGAGGACGCGGGCGACCGGCCAGGTGAGTTCCAGCTGTGGAAGGAGCGCCGCCCACTCGATGTGGTGATCCCCTTCCCCCACTCCCACCACGACCTGCACTACGACCCGCAAAACCAAGTCCTCGCGGTGGTCGCCGGCATTGGCAGCACCAAGACGACGGCAGCGACCATGGCCCTCGGCCTCGACACGCGCTTCGATCTGAGCAAAGCCTATTGGCTCGTCGCCGGCATCGCGGGGATCGATCCGGAGGACGCTTCGATCGGCTCCGCCGTCTGGTCAGCCTACCTCGTCGACGGTGACCTGGCCCACGAGATCGACGCCCGCGAGAAGCCCGAGGACTGGCCCACCGGCTACTTCGCGATGAACAGCAAGCGCCCCTACGACCCTGATAAACCCGAGCCCTCGGGCGAGGTACACCTATTGAACGAGGGCCTGCGCGACTGGGCCTACGAGTTGACACGGGACGTCGCGCTGCCGGACTCCGAGGCCCTGCAGGAGACCCGCTCCCACTACACGGCGCACGACAGGGCGCGCCTACCGCCCTTCGTGACGCGGGGCGGACACATCGCGGCCATGACCTTCTGGCACGGCGAGATCTTGAACCAATGGGCCAACGACTGGGTGGCCTACTGGTCCGACGGCAACGCCGACTTCGTCACGTCGGCGATGGAGGACACGGGCACTTTTCAGGCGATCCGCTATCTCGATGCGATAGACCGCGTGGACGCAAACCGCTTCATGGTCTTACGCACCGGCAGCAACTACACGATGCCACCCCCGGGCGTCACGGCGGCCGACAACCTGCTGCGTGAGAGCGAAGGCTACGCGGGGATGCTCGCGTCGCTGGAGTCCCTATACCTCGTGGGCGGTGAGGTAATCGACGAGATCACGGGAAACTGGGAGCGCTACGAGAACGACGTTCCCGGCATCGAGGAGTAGGCGAGAAGCATTTAGCGACTTCACGGAATTGAGACTGGTGCCTGATCCGGACGGTGGCGCAGGCGCCACCTCGCCACTCGTCCTGCTCCTGCTTGGTATCGGCACGCGCCTTAGCAGAGGTCGGGAGAATCCGCGCCCCCTGACCAAAGCGAGCGAAGCGCACGTTACCTCGAGATAGCGGCCGGCGTGCCGTGTAGCGCCGGATACACCCACCACCACGGATAGGCCGTCTCTGCGAGCATCAACTGCGCGAGCTCGGGGAAGATGATCTCCGCCCTGACGCTATTGGCCAGCATGACCAAGCAACGCTCGGCCCGGGACTGGCAAATCACCAGATTGGCGGTCCAGGGGTTGTGACCGCCTTTAGCAAAGGCAGGTCCGTGCGGCCCTTCCCAGACCTCTACGCCCAATCCGGCTGCTAGGGCGATTTGCTCGCCGCCGGGCATTTCAGTGTCGTGCATCTGCACCGTCGGGAACTTCTGCGCCGTACGGATGGGAAACTGGGCGCGCACCCACTCTGCCCGCATCTCCTCGGACAGTCCTTCACCCGCGAAAAGCGCGCGCCACAGCTTCGCTTGGTCGGCGATCGTGGTGTCCATGGAGCCTGCTGCGCTTACGTTGCTGCGCTCGTCGTGCGGTTCGAAGCTGCCGTCCATGGCGTAGCCATCAGCCAGGTTCTTTGCAAAACTGTCGCGCCACTGCATGTCCGTGTTGCGGAGACCGAAGGGCTCGAAGACGCGCTTGCGCATCTCTTCTCTGATGTCGAGGCCTAGGCCGTACTCGAGCACGCGCTGGAGCACCCAGAAGCCCTCGCCAGAGTACGCGTAGTGGGTGCCAGGCGCGAAGTGAAATCGCGGCTGGCCGTCGGGCTCAAGAAACCTCAGATTCGACAGGCCCGTGCGGTGGGAGAGGATGATTCTCGGCGTCAGCGCCCGCCACGTGTCATCGTCGGCGAAGGCGCGATACTCCTCATACGCGGGGAGTGGCTCTTCCAAGTAGTCCGCGATCGAGCGATCGAGCTCTAGCAGGCCTTCATCCACCAGCTGCAGCACCATGTAGGCGAAGGCCGCTTTGGTGAGGGACGCGCCGTACATGATCGTGTCCGTCTCCAGCGCAAGCTGCTGCTCTCGATTGCGGTACCCGTAGGCTTGCACGTGAGAGATCTTCCCACCCTCTATGACGGCCACCGCGAGCCCAACGACTTGTTCTCGCTCCATGAGTTCGCCGATCCGAGCATCGAGCGACTTGCCGCTGATTTGCGCGGGCGCAGTCGATGGCGCTTGCGCGTGGGTGTGAAGGGAGAGCAACAGCAGAATGGCAACTACGTAAGTCATTTTCATTTTCTCTCCTAACGCCAGCGCCAACTGGCAACGAAACAGCCAACACCTGCGAACAGGAGCGCGAAGGCGGGCACCAGCGCCAGACGGTAGGGCCCCACCCGCTTCTCCTCATAGCCGCCGACGAGCGTCCAGACGCGCCTTGCGGAGGACGGCAGGGTCTCGACGAAGCGCGGCCCTCGGTACTTGTGGAAGGACGCGATCTGCTCATCCACCCGGGCGAGTAGATCGGCTGGCCCGTCGTCGTCTACGGTCGCGAAGAGCTCCAGCGGTTCGTCGGCGTTGACCACGCCCATAGACTGGTAGGTAAAGCGCTGCTCTGCGCCACCGTGCCCGAGCTGTGCCAGGCCCAAGAGCGCCCCGCCTAGGGCCAATGCCGCTACACCACCGATCAGCCAGCCCTGGCGAGTGGACTCGGTGCGAGTGTCCTGGGCCAGAATGGCGTTGCGGACCGCGCTGATCGATCGCAAGCGATCTAGTTCCGCGGGGTAGAGGGAAGCCGCTAGATCAGCCGCCTGCAGCTCGTAGACCGCCACCAAACGCTGATAGACGTCCTCCGAAGGCACCGATTTACCTGCCTCCAGCTTCGACAGATACGACTGCTCGATGCCTATCTCGGCACAGGCCTGCGGTTGGGTCCAGTCTCGCGAGGCTCGCGCCTGCTTTAGTAACTCACCGAATTTCATAGAATTCCTCCTGCCTAAGAGCGTATTTTCAGCAGGAATACTGTGAATGCCAGTTGAATAGTGAGGAATATTGCGTCCTGGCGTTGCCCAGCACAGACAAAGGAGCCACCGTGTCGTCGCAAGATAATGAGAGCAAGGGGTTGGAAGTGCGCAGGGAGGTGATGGGCGAGGCTTTCGTTGAACGGGCCGCGCGCACTACCACCGACCTCACTCGCCCGCTACAGGCCTGGATCAACGAGCACGCGTGGGGTTCCACCTGGCAGCGCGACGGTCTCACACGTCAGACTCGCTCCTTGATCACCATCGCGATGCTCGCCGCCTTGAGAGCGCCCACCGAACTCAAGGGCCATGTGCGAGGAGCCCTCAACAACGGCTGCACCGTGGAGGAGATTCGCGAAGTTCTTCTTCACTCGGCCGTCTACTGCGGCGCCCCTGCCGCCCAGGAGGCATTCCGCGCCGCCCAGGAGGTCATCGACGGCGCGGCGCAAGCGGCCAGAGCTACCGAGTCATGATCGTTTCCCACGAGAAGCACTTTGTGTTTCTGCACGTCGGCAAGGCCGCCGGCACCAGCATCACCCGCGCCCTCTCCCCCTACGCAGATCCCATGCCCCGTGATGCTCTGTCGCGAGCCTTGAGCAAGCTTGGGATCGTGCTCTCACCGAGGCGCGTTTACTGGCCCATCCACGCGAGCGCGCATTACGTACGGCAGCGCTTAGGCCCCGGTGCTTTCGATGACATGTTCACCTTCGCCTTCGTGCGCAATCCCTGGGATCTCTTGCTGTCCGCCTACGAGTACATCCGCGCAACGCCGAGCCACCATCGTCATCGCCAAGTGCATGCACTCGGCACCTTCGAGGCCTATCTAGCCTACGAAGCGCGAGCGCGTCGCTACCGTCAGGCGCATCAATTGTGTGACACGCAGGGCCGTGTACTGGTCGATTTCGTGGGCCACTTCGAGCGCCTCGAGCAAGACTTCTCGCAGGTCTGTGAGCGCCTTGCGCTAGACCACGTAACGCTGCCTCACGTCAACGCAACTCAACGCGCCCCGTACGTCGAGCGGTACACTACACAAGCGCGCTCGTTGGTGGCGGAGCACTGGTCTGAGGACATCGAGCGCTTCGCCTATACGTTCGATTGACACACGGGAAAGCTGAGCAGCAATGAAACTCGCCCTCGCGCAACTTGCATCCGCCCCGCTCGACATCGCTGGCAACCTCGCGAGCCACTTGTATGCCGTGGAGCGCGCCGCGGCCGCCGGCGCGGAGCTGGTGGCATTTCCGGAGCTCTCCCTGACCGGTTACTGGCTCGACAGGCTCGGTGACCGGGCCTTTGCAGCCGATGACACTGCCTTCGACCCCCTTCAGGACGCTGCCGAGCGATTCCATTGTGCGATCCTAGCGGGCCTTCCGACCCGATCATCGGCGGGACGCCACATTAGCCAGGCAGTCTTCCGCCCGGACTCCGCACGTCAAGTCTACGCAAAGCAACTGCTCCACAACGATGAGCAACCTTACTTCATCGGCGGCGACACTCCCCTAGCGCCAAAAGTCGGAGAGACGCAGATCGGGCCGGCAATATGCTACGAATCGCTGCACCCTACCCACGCGGAAGCCGCCCGCGAGGCCGGCGCGGAGGTGTACCTGGCCTGCGTAGCCAAAACCGATGCAGACGTGGCGAATGCCTTGGACTACATGGCGTCATTGGCGCAACGCCTGACGATGGCGGTCGCCCTGGTGAATGGGATCGGCGAGAGCGAGGGCTTCGAGAGCGCTGGCGGCTCCGCCGCGTGGAGCGAGAAGGGGCGGCTCGTCGCGCAGCTGCCGTACCGAGAGCAAGGCCTACTGATCTGGGATCCAGAGTCGACTGAAGCGGAGGTTATCATGCTGGACACCACGCTCTGCTGAATGGCGCCTTCGCTCAGGTCCGCTACGCTCGTGTAGCTTGGCTGCCAGCAGCGCCAATCAGATCCTTGTGCTTATCTTTTCTCTTCGCTCTTCGAGGAAAGGGGACTCCCGACCTCCCGCCTTATCTGAAGAGCCAGACTGACGTTAGGGACCACCACAGGGAGCATAAGATGTACAACTTGGCGAGCCTGGATCCGAGCGAGATCAGCAGATTCATCGAGGACGACATCTCGCAGATGTTTGCACAGCTTCGCGATGAAGCGCCCCTGCACTTGTGCCAGGAAAGCGCTTTCGGTGCCTACTGGTCGCTGACGCGCTACTGCTGGCACGAGTCGATGGCTTTAGGGACCCCCGCCTCAGCGTACTACCAGCTCCACGCGCCGGTTCCGTGCCCTGCCCTGGGCGGTGCTGTTCAGGGCTCGTGGTGCAAGAAACCCGACACCGTGCGCCCCTAAGCGATCCCCGGAGATAGCAAAGTCTCTAACGAGTGCAGTTCGCACTGCACCCGCACGCCGCCTCGATAGATCGAGGTTGTACTCGAGCGAGCCCTGGTTATCCGTGTGACCCACGAGGAGCATCGAGGAGGTGCTATCGCGCTTTAGAAACTCGGCCATCTCCACCAGCGCCGGACGGGAGGTCGACAGTAGCTCCGCCGAGTCCGTCGCGAACTCGAGCCCGTGGATCGCTACGGCACCCGCGTTGCGGATTGCAGCGGAAATCTCGTCGGCAGAAAGGGGCTCTAAGTCCGCTTGCTTGCCGTCCCTTTTCACTGACTCCACAAAAACCGCTGGCGGTCGGCTCCCCGCCATCATCACAAGCACGTGGACGACTTCGAGCACTCCATCGCGCTTGCGCTCCAACACGGCATACTGGAAGTCGTTCCCCAACCCGACCTTGCCGCGGCCGTCGCGGTTGATGAGGTAACCCACGTTGCCCCCGCAACCTGAGACGCCCGAGCAAACGTAGCGCTCCGCGTAGCCAAGATCGGCCGCAGCTCGCTGGTAGGCCTTGAACACCTCTAGCGTCGCCCTCGCCTCCTGTAGCTGATAGGCGACGATGCGCACACTGCCCTCCAAGGTCAGCGATGGACCAGGCTCGAACTTCGATTGCATGTCACCGATGTAGAAGGTGGCGGACGCGTAGGGAAGTTGATCCTCGCCCACGAGCTGCGCCCCGGGGAATTTGCTATCAAAGAGACTCTCAGCGTCGGCAACGGATATCAGCAGTACGGCAACGCACCATACGCGAAGAGACAGCGCGGTGAGAGAGGGCTTCGTCATCTGCAGTCACCAGGGGGTTAAGCGTGCGATCGGAGGTCTTCGACACTGACGGGTACACGATAAGGGCCGTCGGCAGTTGGCGCCAGATCCCGCGCGGTGTCGATAGCCGCAGAGTCCGCCCGCCGCCATGCCCGAATTGCCAAGCGCGATCCCTCCGGCCGCCCTGTGGGGCATAGCCTCTAGACTCGGGACTTTTTCCCGTTCGATGATGTGGCGGTTGGTCTCGCACCGGTAATGCGTAACCATCTGAACGGCGCCGGGGCAGCACCTCGTGAGGCGTCGAGGGCTTCGGGGCACGCGAATCGTCCGCAGGATCGACGAGGCGGTAACCAACCTGGTAGACGAAACATCGCGACTGCAGCGCAATCAGGGGGCTTCCCGGCGCATTCCGGGAGACAACGTACACTCCATCAATGCCTTAGCTTTGGTCAAGGCGCCACAAGCCTCGAGGTCTTTTGTGCGTATATTCTTATTAGGTATATCGATACTGATAGGTACTATCAGCACAAGCTATGCCGACGACGAGACGACTGCCACCGAAGCCGGTGAGGCGCGGTATGCGCAGAACTGCGGAAACTGCCACGGCCCAGGAGGGATGGGACTCGCCAGCTATCCAAGGTTAGCTGGAAAGGACGCTAGCTACATCGAAGAGCGCCTCAAGACCTACAGGGCGGGCACGAAAATCGGCCCCAACTCTGCCCTGATGATCATGATGGCGAAACCGCTTTCCGATGCGGAAATCAAGAATTTGGCTGCGTACCTATCGACGGTCCAGCCGAATGGCTAGAGGAGCACAAGCCTTGAATCGAAAACTGAGCCTATCATCAGCAGCGACCCTGACGGCCACCGCCGTCGCCGTACCCCTCGCCCTTGCGGACACCATGGGGACACCGAGCATCAGCGCAGAGTCGATACTCAGCGGTTTGGAAAACCCCTGGGACATGGCCTTCACCGATGACGGGCACATGTTCTTCACGGAGAAGTGCAGGGGCCTCTCCCTAAGGACCAAGTCTGGAGATGTGGTGGCACTGTACGGCATGAAGGGGTCCAGCGGCTACGCCTCGGCCGGCCAGGACCTGTTCTGCGAAGGCCAGGCAGGCATGCTGGGCGTGGCGGCAGACCCCGACTTCGACAACAACCGCCGGGTCTACGTGGCGTCCACCTCGAACAAGTACCATGGCTCGGGGTGCAAGACGAACTTCGACAAGTGCGATGGCAACATCGTCATGCGACTCACGCTCAACAAACGCATGAACAAGGTTGCCAACCGCACTGACATCGTGAAGGACATCCAGTACAAGCCCTTCGAATCCAATCACCCCTTCGGCGGCCCTGGCGCTCACAACGGCGACCGACTTCGCTTCGGCCCAGAGGGCTACCTATGGGCAACATCAGGTGATAGGCACAAGGGCGATGTACCGCAGTCGCCGACGCTCCTTGGCGGCAACGTTTTGCGTATCGATACGGACGGCAAGCCCCATCCGGGCAACAACCCGCCGGACGGCTTCGACAAGCGCGTGTACACCTACGGCCATCGCAACGTTCAAGGGATCGACTTCCGCCCGAGCGACGATAGGGCCTTCGTGGCCGAGCACGGCCCCTGGCACAACGATGAGATCACCATGCTGGTCAACGGCGGAAACGGTGGCTGGGACCCACGACCGAACATGGGCGGACGCGGCGACTGCCCAGACGAATACTGCGGGTACATGCCCAACCAGATGGACGGCATGCTACCTGCCGCTCGCGCAGCCGCCGGCACGCCAATGAGCGACACCCGCTTCGAAGATCTAATGCCGCCCGCGTGGAACAACAACGGATTATCCCAGGGCACCGGCTCCGCCGCCTTCCTGAAGGGCAGCAACTGGGGCTATTGGGAAGGTCGTCTGGCGGTTGGCATCATGGGCATCGGATTCGGCGGTACGCCCTCGGGAATGCGTATCGACGTCATCGATATCACCGACGACGGCCAGGCCGTAAGAAGCGTCATTCGGATGCCGACGGGGCTGAAGAAGCGTTTCCGAGGACTGCGACTCGGACCCGATGGGGCTCTTTACGCCGCAGTGGATGAAGGGGAGATCTTCAGGATCACTGCGCAACAGTAGTCGCAGGCCGGTTGGGAAGAAGGGGTTTTTCGCGCGGCGTTCGCGGCGCGAAAAACCCTCGGAATCACTCACCGCGCAGCCCCCTGCAAATCTTCGTCCTCAGTAGCCCCAACTCTCTAGATCTGCATTGGCAGGGGCTCGCTCCCTCACGAACTGTGCTACCACGCGGATGAACTCCCGATAGCGAAGTTGCTGCGTGGGATCTTCGAGGCTGTGCCCTATCCACGAGTGACGGCCGTTCGTACCGTATTGAAAGGTCGCCGCTGCGGCGGGGTTTGCGAGCGCCGCCATGCGCGCGTGGGTCAGGTATACCGCCTGCTCGAGGTAGTAGTTGTCGCGCCGCCCCACAGCGAAATGAAGCTTGCCAGCAAGCTTCGGACCTAGCCTTGGCCAGTCTCGCTGGATGATGTGACTTAGATCCCAATGCTCTCGCCAGTAGGTAGCGACCTCGCGGTTGATCTCCCCCGTATCCGGATCCCACAGTGGCGCCGGGTAGCCGTCATCGGCGACCGGGCTGTACAGCGCCTGCCAAATCGCCCACTGACCGCCTGAGCGATCTTTAGTGGCCACCACTTGCTCGTAGCGGTGCTCATCAAGCACCGAGTAGTTAATGATTCCATCAATATCTCGTTGAGCTGGCAAGGGCGTGCGAATCCACTCGAGTTCGTTGTAGAAGGCGCTGTTGGAATCGTAGATGTTGATCTGCATCAGCTTGCGGAAGTCGATCGGGTCTGGCGCCCAGGGAAACGCACCCGCGAAGCGCTCCGGGTTGAACACCATCATCGCCGCCGCCTCCCAGCCGCCGGTCGAACGACCCGCCAGCACGCGCCCCCAAGGCTCAGCAACGATTCGAAACTGCGCCTCTAAGTGAGGAATCAGCTCCTCGTAGATGGCGTCGGCATACGGTCCGACGTTCGGGGAGTTCACGGAGTAGGACGTATCAAAGAAGGGGTTGGCATCGCGAATCGTGATAACGACGATCTTGGGCAACTCCCCCGCGGTCCAGGCCTCGTAGAAACCCTCCAGCTGCGGGCCGACGGCTACATGCTCCGGTTCGTAGCCCGGCCGAAACCACGGCGCCGGCGCCCAAGGCATGGGCGTTAATCCTGAAGAGTGGCCCTGCATGTAGAGCACCGGGAAGGTGGCGTCAGGGCGCTCCTCGTACCCGGATGGAAGCAGGACGTTGGCGCCGATGTACATGTCTCGGCCCCAAAACGCTGAGAGCTTCTCGCTTCGAATTTTGATGTAGCGGACCCATACGGTGTCCTCGAAATTCCCTTGCTGAAGAACCTCGCCATCTTGCAAGGGCCGCGATGGCTGGATGACCTCGCTGATGGTCAGGTCAATCGCACCCAAGCCCTGCTCGCCGACCGTGACGCTCTGAACCTCGCTGTACGCGTTGCCCGGCGACTTGAAGGGACTTTGAAACGCGCCGCTATTCATGTGCGCCTCGATCACGTGCCCATCGGATCGATGGAAAGTGGTGTACACGTTGATGAAGGCCTGCACGTGATAGTCCCCGGGCGGCAGGTCTGCGAGGGCGTTGAAGGGATAGCCCGAGACCGACGTATCCCCGTCCCGGATGAGCGCGCGATCGCCAGGGCCGAAATCGCGCACATCGACACCCCAGAGCGGATTGCCTGTCACGCCAGTACCTAGGTGAGGCATCTGCTCATCGTCGCGAGCCACGATAAAGAAGATGCGCCCAACGATGGGCACCTGCAAGCCTAGCGCTGCGATGGCCGTGACCGCCCCTTCACTTATTGATACGCGGACCTCTGCTGCCCCCGGTTCTTGAGCGAGCGAAGCGAGTGGCGCAAGCACTGGCACGCAGAAACACAAGGAGAGAACGAGCGGCTTCAGTGAAGGCATGGGTGACTCCGGACGTAAGGGCAGACTCCTCCCGCGAGTCTGCAGACGAATCCGCTAACCAGGCAAGCCAGCGATCAATCGTATAGCGCGTCGACAACCGCATCGAACAACGCTTGGGAAGTCGCCTCACTGCTACCGCCCGTATTGTTCACGAACTGCACCACCACCGTGTCGATATCGGTGAAGTAGTAGGTGATGCTCTGGTACCCCGGCAGCCATCCCGAGTGACCCACACTACCGAAAAGACCGAGATACCGCTCACGTTGCGCCGCGCTGAGGAGCGCTCCCGTCGCCAGCGCCCGCAGAAACGCCCCGGTTTCCTCAATGGTCGAGATCATCGATCCGCCTGGCACCACGTAGTCTTGGGTGGTTCGATCCACACCATCCCAGTAGCCACGCGCCATCAGTGACGTATCGACCTCGCTCAGTAGGGAGACAGTTCTGATCAACCCTAGGGGCGAAAGAATGTCGTTGCGCACGAATTCGTGGTGACTGTAGCCGAGGGCGGTATCGAGGATCAGTCCGAGCAGCAGGTAGTTGGTGTTGCTGTATGCGTAGCGGGCGTCGGGAGAGAAGTCCCCCGGGTCGTCCACTACGAGGGCTAGCAACGCCTCAAGGTCCGTGTGGGCAGCTTCCCAGCTGAAGCCCGGCTCGCTGTCGAAGTCGGGCACGCCGCTGCGGTGCTGGAGGAGATGGCGCAGGGTGATCTGCTCGGCGTTGGCCAAGCGCCCCGCGAGGGAAGGCAACCAGAAGGCGACCGTATCGTCGAGCTGCAGCAGGCCGGTGTCGGCGAGTTTGACGACGCTGACGGCGATGAACAGCTTGCTGACACTGGCGATCTTGAACAGAGCGTCCGCTTTGGCAGGCTCATCCGTGCGTAGGTCCTCGACGCCGTCGAAGTAGGTCGCCTTTGCACTACCACCCGCGTCGACGTAAACCCACGCGGCATCGAGTCCCTTCTGGAGGCCGCTCTGTAGAGCTCCGCTGATACCATCTGAGGGCGTTGCCGCTGAATTGGTATCTGCAGTGGTCGCCGGAGAACTGGTGCTGCTGTCGCCGCCACAGGCGGCGAGCAAAGCCATCAGCCACGCTATGCAAATGAGGTGTCGTAGCAACATCCGGTCTCTCCATACTCACCGACTGCGCCTCATGGTCCAGCAGCGTTCGATGGGCTGGCAAGGACCATTCGCCCATCCACCGGCGGGTCAGCGCCCATTCCCCAGGCCCCACCAGATTGAAACTGCCCGCGCCAACGGTGAAGAGCCAGCAAACATCGTACTATTACGGAGCACGCTCGAGAGCAGGAATTGTCGCATCCAGCCGCCCCGCCAAACGCGGTCGCACCCGCCACCAACCGGTCGTTCGACAGCGCCGAGTAAGCAACGCATACTCCGGCTTCGTGCGGGCCTCGCCGGCAACCACCTGCGCTGCCCGACCCAAACCCGCGGATGAACCATACGCTGCCCGCAGCGCCACCCTCAGCAGCCGCCACTGAGCTTCCGCTCCAGAAGCGAGCCCGTGGCGTTGCTCACCAGGATTCGACCCTACGCAACCGATGACTGCAAAATCACCGCTGATCGAAGCCAGGGGCCTACAGAAATGGTACGACGGGGATCGGGTACACGCCTTGCGTGGCCTAGACCTCTCGGTGGCACACGGAGAGGTGCTGGCGATAATGGGCCCCAGCGGCAGCGGCAAGTCGACGCTGCTGCAACTCCTCGGTGCCCTGGATGAGCCCACCGATGGCGAGTTGCTCTTCGACGGCAAGGCGATCCGCGGGCAACGCGCGCTGGCCAGCTACCGCTCCCAGCACATCGGGTTCGTCTTCCAGTCCTTCTATCTCATTCCCACCCTGACGGCCCTGCAAAACGTTCAGGTGCCGATGCTCGGCCAAGTGCGCTCAGCGCGAGCGCGAACCGCTCGCGCGCGCGAGCTATTGGAGAGCGTAGGCTTGGGCGAGCGCCTGCATCATCACCCCACGGAGATGTCCGGCGGCGAACGACAGCGCGTAGCAGTGGCCCGGAGCCTTGCCAATTCCCCGGCCTTGCTGCTAGCCGACGAACCGACCGGTAACCTGGATTCGGAAAACGCCAAGCGCATCCTGCAGGTGCTGCTCGACGTGCATGAGCGTTTCGACACCACGCTCATCATCGTCACCCATGACGCGAGCGTAGCATCGAGCGCCGACCGCGTGGTGCATATGCTCGACGGTAGCTGCCAGGCGCAATCCGGCGCCGCCGAGTCAGCGGCAACAAGCGCATGAACCTGTTCACCATCGTGTGGAAGAACCTGCAGCGCCGAGTGGTCCGCACGGCACTTACGGTGGTCGGTATCGCCGTCGGCATCGCTGCCGTGGTCGCCCTCACCGGCTTCGCCCGGGGCCTGGAGGCGAGCTGGGCCGGTATCTACGAGGCGCGCGACACCGACGTGGTGGTAAGAAAGGTGACCAGCCGCAGCGTGGTGGCGGCCAACTTCGAACAAGATATCTTCGATGACATTACGGACCTTCCGGAGGTGGAATCCACGGCTGGGCTGCTCACTGACATGATGGGCGTCGAGGAGGTCTCGACGATCTTCGTCTTCGGCTGGGAGTACCCGAGCTTCCTGTGGGACCACCTCACGATCATCGAAGGCCGTATGCCCTCAGGCAACGACTCGCGCGAGGCACTGCTCGGTGAGCTGGCCGCGGAGACCTTGGGCAAAGGCGTCGGCGATCCCCTGCAGATCGAGTTCGACGACTTCGAAGTGGTCGGCATCTACCGCACCTCGGCGCTGGTGGAGACCGGCGCGATCGTGCTGCCCTTGGAGGCTATGCAAACGGCCACCGAACGCCCAGGGCTGGTCAACCTGCTGAACGTGCGCCTGCACGATCCGGCCAATGACGGCCCAACCGTGAAAGCCTCCCTGGAGGCATCACACCCCACCTTCACCGCACTGGAGGCCACCGAAGTGGCGTCGAGTAACAGCGGCATCGAGGTGGCCAAGGCGATGAGCTTCGCCACCTCGCTGATCGCCATCGTCGTAGGCGCCTTCGGCGTTGCCAACACCATGCTCATGAGCGTGTTCGAGCGCACACGGGAGATCGGCATCCTGCTCGCAGTCGGTTGGAACCGAAGGCGCGTGATGGCCATGATCCTGCTCGAATCGCTGATGCTGGCGCTGCTCGGCGGCGCTGTGGGTACGGCGATCGGGATCGGGGCGGCGCGCCTGATGGAGACCACTGAGGTGATGCGCGGTCGCCTGCAGGCCGAGGTGGGCCCCGATCTGTTCCTAACCGCCTTCCTGGTGGCCGTGGGGCTCGGCACAGCGGCGGGGCTTTACCCTGCGTGGCGCGCGGCCCGCCTGCGTCCCACCGTTGCACTGAGCGCGGAGTAAGCCGTGAGAGGTCATCGAAATCCTTGGGCGCCGCTGGCCTTCATCTTGTGCGTGCAAGCACCGATGGCCTTGGGCCAGGGCATCGCAGACGCCGTGCCTACCGAAGACGTCCCAGTCAGCGCGGACAGCGAACTGGTGGCGAGCGCGCCGCAAGACGGGGTGGAACTGCCCTCCCCGAACGACCTCGTAGAGCGGCTTCAAACGCAGGAGCAGCGCAGCAGCAGCCTGCGCCTGCGGGCGCGCTTGGAAGTCGACCTGCCCGGCGAGGAGAACGACCGCGCCGTGCAGCTACTGATCAAGCAGCGCCAGGACGAGAAGATCCGCCAGACCCTGCTGATTGCCATGTGGCCGCGAGACCGCAAGGGCGAAGCGCTGATGATCCAGCGCGACGACGAGGCCGAGGTCTCTGGCTTTCACTTCGTGCCGCCCGATACATCCACGCCCCTCACCGAGGACGATCTCGGCGAGCCCCTGTTCGGCACCTCCGTGCGCCCGGAGGATCTGTTCGAGTCCTTCTGGGACTGGCCGCGCCACGCCACCGTCGGCGCCATGAGCGCTGGGCGGCGGGACTGCTGGATCGTTGAGTCCTATAAGTACGAGGAAAGGCGCTTCCCCGCCGTGCGCTCCTGCGTCGGTGCAGAGGAAGACATCCCTTTGATCATCGAACGCTTCAACGGCGAGGGCGAGCTTATCGCTCGCATCCGGGCGGAAAAGCTCATCTTTCGTGAAGACCGCGGCTGGTTGCCGGTCGTGCTGACCGTGGAGACGCCGGGCACCCAGGAACGCGCCACCATTCGCTTCACGCGAAGCGATCGCGACGTAGTCTACGAGACGGAGGAATTCACGCCGGAAGGCGTTCGCGCGCTAAGCGCGCCGAGGAGCTGAGACGCATCGTAGCGAGGCGCGTTTCGCGGGCTTGCTCTGCCCTTCGGACGCATTGCGGGCGGACGCCGCCGCCGGCTCCCGTATAATGCCGAATACTCTGTCGATCCAATCAAGGAAGAAGCATCCTCCTTATGTCGGACACCGCTATCGCCACCGGCCCCCTGGGCCGGATTCGCGCCGCCAGCGCCTACGTGTTTCGCAAGTCGGTCTTCTGGATCGGCTTCTACATTCGGCCGCCCATCCATTGGTTTATCGGGCTGTTCTCGAAGGTCGGCAATCCACCCGTCTTCGAGTCCGACGTGTTCGACTGGACCTCGAACCTGGAGGCCAACTGGGAGGCCATCCGGGACGAGGCTCTCGCCGTCTGCCGCCCGGAGGACGCGCCCCCGCTGCGCGAGGTCTCGCCAGACCACAGCCGCATCGCCACCGATGAAAAATGGAAGGTATTCTTCCTCTTCGGCTACCGCTACGAGATCGAGGAGAACACGGCTCGCTGCCCAAAGACCAGCGAGCTGGTGAGGTCCGTGCCGGGACTGATTTCGGCGTTCTTCTCTATTCACACGCCGGGCACACACCTTCCAAGGCACTACGGCCCTACCAATGGCATGATCACCTGCCATCTCGGGCTGCAGGTGCCCGAAGACAGACACGCGTGCCGCATCAATATCGATGGCTCTGACTACAGCTGGGAGCCCGGCAAGTTCCTCGTCTTCGACGACACCTACTATCACGAGGTCTGGAACGATACCGAAGAGAACCGTGTGGTGCTGCTGATGCACGTTGAGCGACCGCTGCGCCAGCCGGGCAAGGCCATTGCAGACGGGTTTCTGTGGCTAGCGACCAAGAGTCCGTTTATCCAAGCTACGCTGAAGGCGTTGGATGACTGGAAGGACGAAAAAGCGAAAACCGAGACCACATGAGTGCATGAGTCTGAGGGCGCGACAGGTATTGCGTGACGGTTGAGCATGATCGGGGCAAGTCTTGATAGGGCCGCCGCCCCACCTCGCCTTCCGGCACAATCCAGTCGCCGCAACCCGTTGCGAAGATACCCAGGGGCCTCATCCGACGTATCTGGCGACGGCTCTTGAAGGGACGCTGAAGCAGCAGCTTCTCCGCGCGACGATTCCTTGTGGAATCAGCAGCAGTGCGCGCTACTCAGAGTCTGATTCCTCGGCACCCTGAATACTGGTTTTCTCAAAGTGGTATTGCCATGCAGGATCAGAGAATTCGTCTACAAGCTTCAGTGTGAAGTCCAGCTTTTCCACTCGGCCAGCGTAGTACAGAACTAGGCGCGCGGACGTAACCAAGTTCTCTTGCACAGCGCTCGCAATGACCGGAACGGTAAACGAGTCGGTCGAAGCATATCCAGGTGGGAAGTTCGCCTGGAACTGCATACCAGTAGAGTACGCGAAGCCGGCTTCCAAGAGACTCGGGATACCAGCAGGCAGCTCGTCGGTAAAGTAGATTCCGGCAGACTCGATCCTGGCTGCTTCCCCGCCCTCGTTCCGAAACACGTACGGGACTAGAAGGCGGTGAGTAATCCAATCCGCGTCCTTAGCTCTCTTCGGGATAAGAACCGCCTCTAGCGCGGAATCCTCCAGCGGTTCGCCAGAGGGGGCGTACATCCTTAGGCTGGCTGTCTGTCCGCCGCGTGACTCCTTCGTCGCACGAACTTTGCGGTTTTCGCGCTCGTTGCTGAACTCCTCTACGAGTCTGATTTGGTGCTCGACAACTTCGGAGTCGCCTTCAGAGACCAGTTCGACTGCCACCCGGTGAACGGAATCGACCTGCAGTTCACCTTCGTCCATCCGAATCCAAACGGGAAAGTGCAAACTGACTGAGAGTCCGGGTAGCATCTTGTGGGACACCAATTTTGGGTTGACCATCTCAAATTCATAGCCTCGGAGCAGGCTGCTCGGAGAGAACATCGGGAGGGTTTCATCCGTGTAGAATTTGGCGATGAGGTTTTCGGCAGCTGCATCCCCTCTATTGATGAGAGTGTAGGGAATCACTAAGCGGTGCGTGTGCCAGCTCTTGCGCCTTTCAGAAGGGGCCGCAGCCACGAGAAGCGCTTCAATCGTTCGACCCTCGAGCGTCTCGCCATTGGCATCCAATGGAATGATGTGAGCATCGCCCAAAAGCCCATCTATCTTGTTCTGGAGCTGCGTTTGCGCATCCTTGATCAGCCCCTGCAGCTTCTCCTGTTCGTTATCGATACGTTGCTCAAGCCGAATCTGCGCATCCTGGATATTCTCCTTTTCACCAGTAAAACTCAGGAAAGCGCCAGCGCTGAGGATACCAATCGTTGCGACGATGAACTGGATCTTCAGCCTTATCTCAGAAACGAGCTGAGTCGCCCACCATCCCTCACCCTTGAGAGACTCACCTAGAGCCCCGCTCCTAGTATCACTCACTTCGCTAGACACCGACCGTTCTCTCTTGTAAATCAACCCGGATCGCACCCACGACATACACTGTGTGCTTCATAATATTAGCTTATGCTGGACGGATTTCCGAAATTTCGGCAGTAGCCGTTCGTTGGCGCATCAATCTTCGGTGACGTGCGACCGTGATCGGAAGGTTGTCTTTTCGAAAGGAACCCACTCGGGGTGCTCCGGAAGAACATGGAATTGCGCGAAACTCCCAAGAGAGCACTACTCCGGCTGGGTACCGCTGGGCTCGCTCTGACTCCAGATCACGCGATCTGAGCCGAATCTATAACCGACATGTAGTGTTAGGTATGTGGTAGGAAAGCACTCAGTTTCACATCAGCTCAAGTGGCAGGTACGGACGCGGCTACTAGCCTGCTTTATTCATGAGGTGTGGCGTTGAGCCCCTGAGATGAGATCGTAGGGCGTTGACCGCAGCTGAGCGAGTGCCTGTGAGGCGTTCTCAGGGTTGAGGCCGGCGTTTTCCGAGTGTTGGGGTCGCTCATGC